>CAIMOB010000040.1 GCA_903842985.1 uncultured archaeon | reverse complement strand
GCTCTCCAGTTCAACCGCCTTTTTGTTTTCAAGCCACTGCAACGCCCGCATAACCTCAATTTCCTTTAATCCAGAAACCCTTACAATATCAGCCACACTTGAATATTTAGAAAGGAATGGCAGTATTTTTCTTTCAGAACCGCTTAACCCCTCAATTAACAGTTTTATGTTCATATATGCACGTATTTGATAATTATTTAAAAATATTCGCTTTTATATTAATAATAAAAGAAAAAAATTATTTGGTGCCAACTGGCTTCATGTTTTTCCAGGAAGTATCAAATAAACTTTCAAGCGCGTTTGCAAAGAAAGGCGTGTTTACCCAGATTCCAACATCATAGGTTGGATGAACTTCTGCGTCGTCCATAACCATAAACACAATCTCCTTTCCATCAACAACAACAAATCTTGCCTTGCTGTCAGTATGCCTTATTTCTACAGTATTGCCCAGTTCCTTCACCAAATTGTTGGTTTCCTTTGACAAAGGAGCAGCTATTCTTATCTTCACTCCCTTTTTCTTCAGCTTCTCAAAGACTGGCTTGAATCCCTCAAGCTTCCTCATCAGGCCCTGGGTTGTTGTCATCATTGTAACTGTCTTCTCTGCATTCTTTATTGTAAGTTCAAGGTGGTTGTACAGGTTATGCCTTCCCCTCAAAGAACCCGAAAGATCCGCAGGATCAACAAGCTCTATTCCCTGTGTGTGCAGCTGATTCAACTCAGTCACAACTTCAGTCCCTTTCAAATCTTCAAGACGCTTAACCCTGTCTTTTGACTCTTCCTCAACATTTTTCTTGACCCTTTCAACAACTTCTGTTGGAGGTACAGCAATGTATTTTATCGGCTTGCCAAGTTTTGTTATTGCAAACCCTTTTTTTTCTAGTGATTCAAGAACATCGTAGCTTCTTGATCTTGGAACATTTGCGATATCAGACAATTCGCCTGCTGTTGAAACCCCTCTGGAAAGTAGAGCAGTCCATATTTTTACTTCATACAAGTTCAATGAGAAATACCTTCTTAATTTGGCTAAAAATTCTTCTTTAACAATCATTTCTAAAACCCCCTTTGCCTCTTTTATTGTATGATGTTTAACTTTAAAGTGACAAAAATCGTCTAAAGCTAAAACACCCCTTGGAGAGTGATTAATTATAGCTACTATTTAAATTTTTCCATACTTTTTGTCCTAATACAATAAAAAATTGTTTTTACACTTCTCGGTAGACAAAAAAACAGCCAAAAAATATTTATACTAAGTCAAAAGTTCTTTAAAGGAGATGAAACTGCTACCGACAGACAAGATTATAAGCATTCTTGCAAAGAACAAGATACCCATTCCAAAAACAAAGCTTGTTAACTCGAAAAAAGAGCTTTTCAACGCCGCAAAAATTACAGGCTATCCACTATTTATCAAGGTGAATTCTCCGGATTTGGCGCACAAAACAGACATTGGTGCAGTTAAAAAAGTTGAAAAGGAGGAGCAGCTGCTTGAAGCATACAATCAAGTCATCAAGAACACAAGGAAAAAAATGCCAAAAGCCAGGGTAAAGGGAGTTATCCTCCAGGAAGTCAAATTTGGAAAAGAAGTGATAATTGGTGTGAAAAAAGACCCGCAGTTTAATCATGTTCTGCTGTTCGGCCTTGGCGGGATATTTGTTGAAATTTTCAAAGATGTTTCCCTTAGAATAGTTCCTGTCAATGAAAAGGATGCTGAAGAGATGATAAAGGAGATAAAAGGCTACCAGATTCTGAAAGGCGCAAGGGACGAAAAAGAAGTAAATATTGAGGAATTAAAAAAAATAATTGTGAATGTCTCAAAGTTAGTTACAGCCAACAAAAATATTTCAGAAATTGACCTGAACCCAGTCATAGTTAATCAAAAAGAGGCTGTTGCGGCAGACTTTAAAATAATGGTGGAATAATGCAAAACGCAATTTTAAACCCAAGGACAATAGCGGTAATCGGTGCGTCAAGGGATAAAAATTCAGTTGGTTTTGGCATCCTTAAAAATCTGATAAGCGGCGGCGTTTTTCACAGCGAATACTGCAGGCCGTTCCAGGGCAAGGTTTACGCAGTAAACCCAAACGCCGACTGGATACTTAACATTAAATGCCATCCAAACATAAAAAACGTAAATGATGAAGTGGACTTGGCAATAATCTGCGTTCCTTCAAAACTTGTTCTGCAGGTTATCAAGGACTGCATAAAAAAGAAGGTCAGGGCAGCAATAATAATCTCATCTGGCTTTGCCGAAGACGGCGAAGAAGGCAAAAAACTGCAGGAAAAACTGCTGGAGGCAGCGAAAGGAAAAATCAGGCTGATTGGACCAAACTGCCTTGGGATACTTACAAGCAAGATGAATGCAAGCTTCGCGCCAAGCATGCCTCCTGTTGGGGATGTTGCATTTATCACGCAGTCAGGCGCGCTGGCAGACAGCATAATTGACTGGGCGATTACAGAAAAATACGGACTTAGCACAATAATAAGCACAGGCAACCAGGCAGATATGGATACTGCTGATTTTATTGAACTGCTTTCAACAGACGAAAACACAAAAGTAATTGCACTTTATGTTGAAGGAATAGACGACGGCGCGAAATTCATGAAAATCGCAGAGAGGGTTAACAAAACAAAGCCAATTGTTGTTTTGAAGGCAGGCAGGGCTGAAAACGGGCTGAAGGCAATAAGCTCGCATACAGGAAAGCTTGCCACAGCATACAAAACATATGAGGCAGCATTCAAACAATGCGGAATCGAAATTGCAGATTCAATCGAAGAGCTATTTGACATAGCAAAAACGCTTGCAAAGCAAAAGCCGTGCAGGGGGGACATAGCAATAATCACTAACGGCGGCGGAGTCGGTGTCTTGTGCGCAGATTACTGCCAGGAGCTTGGCATAAATGTTCCTGAGTTTGAAAAATCAACAATCAAAAAACTTGACAAGACAGGACTGATGCATCCTGCATACTCAAGAAGAAACCCATTGGATATTATTGGGGATGCGCTTCCTGAAAGGTACGAAGCAGCAATCAACATAATTCTTGAAGAGAAGCACATTGGCGGCCTGGTCGTGATACAGACGCTGCAGACAATGACAAATCCCGAAAGAAACGCACGCGTAGTCATAGACGCGCACCACAAATATCCAGACAAGCCAATTATCTGCTGTTTTATGGGCGGCGAGAATGTCAGGAAGGGGATCAATCTTCTTGAGGCAAGCAACATCCCGAATTTTCAGGACCCGAAAAGGGTCGCAAGGGCGATGCAGATTCTTATAAAAAGATTTGAGAAAACTCAGTAATTCTTGTAGCGCATCAGTGCAGCAATCCCGCCAAGCCCGTCAAGTTTTTTACCGCCTTCATGCTCAGAGCTCACTACATGAATCTCTCCCTTAATTTTATCAACAGCTTTCATTAGGCTGTCAATCCTGTCAAATGTTTTTTCCAGCCTGTTTGATTTTATGAATTTGTCTGTAACAAGCAGGACCCTCACATTGCTGGCATTTGCGAGATTTTCAGCTTCATCAATGCCATACCCCGCGAGGCCGTTCTTTCCTATCTCGCCAAGAAGCTCTTCAACAAGGTTCATCTCCCTCACAGCCCTTTCTTCCCTCAGGACAGTTTTTATCTCGCCTCTTTTCAATACCTCATCAATCCCATTTTTACTGACTGAGTTGCACGAAGCAGACACAATCTTTTCCTTGAGTTTGCTATCTTTTATCAGTTTTACAATCTCCTCTTTCCAGAATGCGGGGCTGGCAACAACAATTTTGTAAAAATCAAGCCTGTCGTCGTAAAGCTTAATCTGTTTTACTATGTCCAAAAAAAATGTGCTTTCCTTCTGTTTTGGCACTCCTTTCTTCTCAACATCGCCTTCAATGCTCGAAAGCACATCATAGCCATATTTCTTAAGCAGGGCGAAAATTGCATTTTCCCTGTCAAACACCACAATAAGGACATTCAGGCTCAGGTTTTTCGTGGCTTCCTCAAGCCTTTTTTTCTGGTACTCAAACCATCTCTCCTTTGTTACCTTTATTATTGAATTTTCTTCAACTTCAATTGTCTGATGCACACCTTTTGGAACGTCTTCAGAACCTTCAACAACCTTTCCGTTCACCCTGAGCGCGCCTGCGTAAGGGTCAAACTCAACCTTTTCAACAGATATTGCAACAGAAATGGACTTTTTAACAGATTTCTCACTTTCACCGATTTTAATCTTTCTTTCAGCCCTTCCATAAACTATGTCAGACTGCTCCACCAGCGCACTTAAAAACCAAAGGTCATCTGCACTGTCTATTTTTACCTTTACCTCTCCTTTCTTGAAATCCTTATAAATAACCTTCATGGGCGCTTAAAATAGAAAAACATTTATATATATTCTTATTTATTCAGCAGTTATGAATAAAAAAAGCCAGAGCGGCTCAAAGGCAGCGATGCTTGTAGCGATTATAATGGGTCTCATTATACTGTACATATTGTTTCTGCCTCCTTCTGAAAGAGAGCGCCTTCTTTACAATCAGACAGTAAACGAAACTTCAGAAACGGGAGGAACAACCGAAGGTAACATCACGCTGCTTTTGGAGCATCCTATGCTGTTGGAGTATCTTCCAACAACAGAGTATGAGAAATCAATACCTTCATTTTCGCTTTACATAAAGACAGGATCAGCAGTTGTTAAAAAACAGGATTTCATAACAGTCAAGAACAGCTGGTTTGCCACACAAACATATGAGATGATATTCCCTGTCTCTGATTTGAAAAACTCAGATAATTTCATGCTTAACTTTAATCTGGACAAGGCACAGGGAAACTTAATGGTGAAGCTAAATGATAAATTGATATATGACAAAGAGATAAAAGAGGCAAATGTTGTAATTAATCTTGATAAGTCAGACATAAAAGACCAGAACAAGCTTGTGTTTTCAGTTTCATCTGTCGGAATTAAATTCTGGTCAACAAATGCTTACGAGCTTTCGAATGTTCAGGTTCTGGCAGACATAACAGACATCACAAAACAGGCGTCAAAAACAAATTTCATAATCTCATCAACAGAGATAAATAATCTTGATCAGAGCACAGCAAGATTCTATGTCAGCTGCGACAAAAAACTTGAGCTTGACAAGCTTGAAGTGTCGATAAATAACCATTTGATTTATTCACAGCTTCCGCTTTGCGGCGACTATGTACAGCAGGAATTTGACCCAGCAATACTGATAAGTGGGGAGAACTCAATGGAGTTCAGGACAAAGTTTGCAGGCCCAACAACAGCTTATTACACACTTGATAACCTACTTGTAAAGCTGAAGTTGAAAGAGCCAGTTTATCCGACATATTACTTTGACTTATCATCAAAAAGATTTGACAAAATAACACAAGGCACAAAGAAGATAAAGCTGAGAATGCTGTTTACAGATGATTTTGAAAGTAAAAGAGCAGAATTAAGAATTAACGGGATAAAAACAAGCCTGGACACAACCAAGAAGGAATTCATAAAGGACCTAAGTGATTTTGTGAAGCAGGACAATAATGCAATCAAGATAATCCCGTCCGCGAATCTTGAAATAATCGATTTGAAAGTAACTTACGAATAAAAAGAGGTTTTCTGTTTTAAGATGCCCGGTAATGAAGATAAAAAGGAAGGTAAGGAACCAACAATTATAATAAATCAACCAGAACAAAAAAATACGGCAAAAGAAACTGCAAAAGCAATAGGGTCAGTATTTTCTTCATTGGGGTCAAAGATGTGGGGAGCTGGAAAATCAACAGCAGGCGCAGTTACAAGAAACTTTTCTGGCGTCGGAATTTTTCTGATAATTCTTCTGGCATTTCATACGATGGATGTCTTTTTTGGGTTTACAATGCCTTGGCTTATTAGGTTTTTATTTTATATAATTGTACTTAGCTGGGCTGTGGCAGCGAGATATGTTGGGCTGAAAGAAGCAGCAATTCTTTCGCTGCTGGCATTTGCACTTCCGCTTGTTGTGCTTAACACCCCTTTCCTGTCAAACATAGGTGTGCTTCAGTTTTTTATAGTGGCGGTTCCAATCTGGTTTGTAGTTCTATTGCTTCAGGCATCATCTCAGTCAAAATTCGCACAAATTCTTCTTTTTTTATACATTGTCTCTTTTATAACATTTATAATCCTGACAGGCAGCGTCAATTCAATCCTAAATGATATGGGGATAACGTCTGAGCAGCTCACAGCAAATGTGGGGCTTGTGGGAAAAATTGGCATAGTTGCGCAAGAAGTAGTTAAAAATGCAAAAGATTTCCCTCAAGTAATCTCAAAACTCTGGCAGACGCAGGTTGCATATGCGGCAGGAGACTATTATATGGGGCAAGTTGAGCAGAACAAGGCAGAACCACTCGGCGTTTATATTGAAAATCTTCAATCAACAGATGCATTTTTTTATGAAGGAGAAGAGGCAGCAGTATGGGCAACTGTAAAGGCGAAAACAATAGATAAGGAAGTTACAATAACTCCTTCATGCTCTGCAGACAATGAAAAATATCTAGGCAAAATGATGCTTGGCAACGAGCTTGGCAATCAAAGAACAAGCTTTACGATATTTTCTTTGGAAGAGCAGGACATAGAATGCAGGATTTCAGACATGCCTGTAGGCAGCCACACAGTTAAAGTCAGCGCAGTCTTTAATTTTCCAACAATGTCTTACATGAAAGCTTATTTTATGGACAGGAATAAATTAAGGTCTATGCAAAGGGAGGGAATAGACCCATTAACACAGTATAAAATAACAGACAAAACACCAGTTGCAATATACACCAATGGACCAGTCATGATTGGCATGGACATTTCAACACCTCCGATAGGAATAGATATCGAGGCAATTCCGCCTGCATTCGGGTTGACAATAAGCAACAGATGGGAAGGGAAGCTTCGTGACATTAAAGACCTTACAATTTTCATTCCAGAAGGATTTACAATAAACACAGGAGCTCCCGGCAAAATTGATGACGTGGGAGACTGCAGCAATAAGTTTGAGCTGTACACTCCAAACTCAACAGAAAAACAAGAGGGGTATGTGGCGTACAAGCTTGACGAAAAAGACCCATCAATACTGCATTTGAAGGAGCAGCAGGAAATAAGGGGGTTCCAGACATTCAAATGCATGCTGACAATATCTGATGTTGACAAAATCCTTGGCACTACGCCAATCACAACAAGATACTTCAAGGCAACAGTAAATTATGATTATGAAACTTCGAAAACACTATCTGTGCAGGTTAAAACAGGGCTTTACTCATATGCAAAGCCGCCAACAGTGCTTCAGCCAGTTAAAAATCCTGAGGAGTTTTTAAAATCGCTAGAGGAAAAGAAATCCAATGACAAGACATACAAGCAAATCATTGAAAGCCAGACAGGAACAAAAGAGCAGCATGCGCTTGTTGCCTCAGTAATGGCTGCAGAGGACCCTGCACTTGATCCGACAGCAACATCGCCGACAGGATGCACAGGGCTGCTGCAGTTCTGCAAAGCAACAGCTGCATTATACAAGCTTTGCGGGGATGAGGCATGCAGAACATACGATTACAGAACCGACCCGGAAAAATCAATTAAGGCAGGTTCAGAATATCTGGCTACCTTAAGAAACAAATTTGTATCTGCAAGAGAGGGATACAAGGAATACTTCATCGCAGCCTCTTATAATGGGGGAGAAGGGCTGATACTAAAAGCCATGGCAAATGCAGGCCCTAATCCGACGTGGGAAGATGCCTCAAAACAACTGACCCCAAGCCTTTTAAAAACAATGGATGACTACAACAGCTGCTGGAGCGCAGGGCAATGCTGGGACGACCAAAAAAGACAGGCAAAAGTGGACGAGATAAACAAGTATGTTTCAAATGTTATGGGCTACTACTCAAATTTTAAGGACAAGTTCGCATGAAAAAAATAATTTTAATAGCATTGATTGCATTCATCTTTAGTTCGTGCACACTTATTCCATCAAAAAAATCAGCAATAGATACAGACATTAGAACAGGAACAGACGGGCTGGTTATGAACTTTGTGCAGGGAACTCCGCCGACAAGTGTTTATGAGAGCGGACAGGGCGGCTATGAAGGAATTTTTGAATTTTCTGCAACGCTCGCCAACAAGGGCGCATCAGACATAAAGCAGGGCTACCTTATGCTCGCTTATGAAGAGGATTATGTCGAACTTGCGCCTAACGGAGGCTGGACAGTAGATGATCTTTTTTCTACACAAGAAAAAACAACAAGTTTTGTATTAAATGGAAAGTCAATCCAAAATCCCGCTGGCGAGCAGAAGATGTTCACAAACAAGCTGAAAACAAAAATGCTTGATGAGCTCAGTGAAAAGCACGACTCGCTTTTGCAAATCATTTCATGCTATGATTATTCAACTGTCCAATCAGCAGCAGTCTGCATAGACACAAACCCATATGAAACAGGAGGGGTAAAGCCGTGCACTGTGAAGGATTTGACATTCACGAGCCAGGGTGCGCCGGTCGCGATAACAAAAATAGAATCGGCAATGCTTCCGTCCGGCGGGAACACAGTAAAGCCAGAATTCAAAATATACATAAAAAATAAAGGCAGCGGAGAGGTCATCAACAAGGAAAAGATTGGGCTTGCCTGCAGCCCGAAAATAACCCCTGAAGATAAAAAGGATTTGTGGAACATTGTTGACATAACACTGAGCCTTGGCGGCGAGGAAAACGGCCAATTTGAATGCACACCTATTCCAATGAAGCTTAAAAGCGACGAAGATTATGTAAGATGTGTATACACCAGTTCGATAATGTCAGCAGTTGCCTACCAGACAACTCTGGTAATAAACCTTACCTATGGCTATACCCAAACAATATCAAAATCAATTTCAATAATAAAAAACCCATCATTACATACTCCAGTTGACTAAAATAAGAAAAATTTATATATTGAGGATATATTAAAAATAAAAATGAAAAAACTAGTTATGCTATTTATTGCTGTTATTCTCCTTACAGGCTGCACCAGTCTTCAGATTGGAAAGCAAAATGCAGAGACAGCACAGGTGCCTCATACAGGGACAAAAGGCATAACAATGAGCTTTCTTCAAAATACTCCTCCTGCCTCAATGTTTATTCAATCAGATTCAACAGAAGTGCCTTACGACCTTGTTGTGGATATAAAAAATGAAGGCGCATACACGGCAACACCAGATATTTATCTGCTGGGGTTTGATCCAAATATTTTCAGGAACCTTGACAGCTCGCGAACTTCAGTTGGCTCTTTGGAAGGAAGAAGCACGCAAAATACACAGGGCGGTTTCACAGAATTCAACAAGGCAATTGGGGTAGTAAATCTTCCTCCAGGCACAGACGAGCTTTCATTTAATCTGATGGTAGCAGCCTGCTATTATTATGAAACACAGGCAAGCCTGCCTATCTGCGTAGATCCGGACCCGTACGGCGTCGTAATTGCAAAGGCATGCATACCCCATGCAATTGCTGCAGGAAGCCAGGGCGCACCGCTTGCAATAACATCTGTTCAGCAGGAATCATTGCCAGGCAAGGCAATATTTAAGATGACTATTTCAAATTCAGGAAATGGTCAGGCTTATTTAAAAGATGCAATAACGCATTGTTTAGATTTAAAATATTCAGATATTGACAGAATAGATTATTCTGATATAAAAATTGGAACAAGCAACCTGCCGACAACCTGCTCACCACCAAGCCCGCTTATTTTGGTTAATGGCAAAGCAACACTGACATGCATTTTTAATATTGCACAGAACCAGGCGTTCACATCAACCTTGAATTTAATGCTTAATTACGGTTATATGAATACTATACAAAAGTCAGTAAAATTCAAAAAGATATAGAAAGTTTTTTAAATTAAATAAAACAAAACATATTATGCGAGGTGTTAAAATGAAAAAAATGCTTATTGTTTTAATGGCGTTTACGCTCTTATTATTTGGCTGCCAAACGCAGGACCAAGGTGTTGCAGGACCATCATTTGTTGGCGGAACAAACGGACTGCTTATTAATTTCTTGCAGGATGCGCCGCCAGATACTGTTTATGATGCAAATAGGGCAGAATTTCAGGTTGCTGTCCAGGTTAAGAATGCTGGCGAATGGGACGTGCCAGTTGGCAGCCTAAAAATAAGCCTTTCTGGAGTAGACCCTGTTGATTTTGGAATGGTAGATGCCAATATGCAGAAAAGTTCAGATACTTTGCTTTCAGCAACAAAAAAGGACTCAGCAGGCGCGATTATACAGGGCTCCCAGCTTGTATTCACATTCCCAGGATTCAGCTACAAGGCTGACTTGCCTGGAGATGTACAGCACACAATAAAGGCAGATGCATGCTATGCATATGGAACAAAGGCATTGACAAGCACATGCATCAAGAAGGACCTGACAAAGGTTGATACCTCAGTTTGCATAGTAGACTCAGACAGGCCTGTCGCAAATTCAGGAGCGCCTGTTCAGGTATTTTCAGTCAGACAGTCTGCAGGTGGGAAGGATTCAATTCTTCTTACAATCGTCTTAAAGCAGACAGGAACAGGAGAGATATTCAAAAGCGGCCTAAACTGCGCATCAGGAATAAGCAACGAGAATGTTGTGAATTTTAAGATTAATACAGGAATGACAAGCGAGCTAAGCTGCAGCGGAATAAGCACAGGAACTGGAACTGTTTCAGGTGATGTAACACTTTACAATGGCGAAAGGCAGATAACCTGCACGCAGAAAACAGGAGGGCAGGGCGACTTTGTAAAGACAGTTGAGATAACGCTTGGATATGACCACAAGGTTTCAACTTCAAAATCAGTTGTTGTGAAAGGCTAAACACCTTTCTATTTTTTCTTCTTTATATCCGCAGCTTACTAAAGAATTCTTTATCCTATTCAATGAATCGCCGTGCGCAAGCGCAGTCTTGATGACCGCATTTATCTCATTCATCTCCAGATCATCCAGCCTGAAGCCGGCAATTTTTACATTAGGATTTTTCATCCTTTCTTCTATCTCCCTTTCAATAAAACTCCCAACAGGAATCTTTTTCACTTCAGAAGCCCTTGGTCTTGACTTTTCAGCCTCGCTTAGCCTGAATTCAAGCTCCTGGTTCTCCCTCGTAAGTTTTTTATTTATTTCCATAAGACTGTCAGCTTTTCCTCTGAACTGATTGACAAGGCTTGACAGCCTTTCTATTTCATTCTCCCTCATATTTGATTCAACAACTTTTTCCTCATTAACATTTTCAAGCGAGTTTAGTTCTCCAACTTTACCCTTCAGGAAGTCAATCAGCCTTGCATCTTCTTCTATATTTTTCTTAAGATCAGTAAGCCTAGTCTTCTGGTCTGAGGTAAGAAATCTTATTTGTTTTGACAATAAATCCACTTCTTTCTCTTTTGTGTCATAGCTTGCTTTTAAGTCATGTATAAATTTATCGCCCTTGACAAGCGTCCTTGTAAGCATATCTATTTTGCTAGAAAACACTTCTATCTGGGAAATCTTTTCCTTTAGCTTCATCTTCAGTATGCTGTTTTGGCTGATCAGCTCACTTCTGCCATTTTTGAGCTGGTTCATCTCCTGAAGAGTCTTTCCAAGGCTGTCAATCATATCCATCTTTTCAAGAAGCTTCCTTTTCAGCAGCTTGTTTTCTTCAGAAAGAGAGTAAATCAGCTTTTTGCTCTCGCCAATCTCGCTCAATACACTATTTGCCTCTTTTAAAAAGTTTTCAGCATTCATTTTCCAACTAAGCATACTTGGGCAAGGAACGCTTCAAGCTGGATGAATTCGTCGCTTCCCTCATTCATCCTGAATTCTGCCTCGCCACATTTCTCAGTAAGTATCATCTTATTTTTATTATTTGTGCTTAAATTGAGTATTTCGCGCTGTATTTGCTTAATAGCATCAGTACCTGAAAGCCCGTATTTAAGCATTACGTCCAGAATCTTGTCCCTGGCTTCAACAAACTTTCCGTCAATGGCCATTTCAAGCGCTTCCCTTAATTCCTTTGGCTTTGCCATTGATGCAAGCGAGTAGATTATATCTTCTGTTATTTTCTGGGAGATTGCTGCGCAGCTCTGCATTATATTCTCTGTTCTTCTGCAGTCGCCGCTTGAAACCTCAAAAAGCGCCTCCTTTGCCTTTGCCTCAACTTTAAGGTTTTCCTGTTTTGCTATATTATCAATTATTTTAATCATATCTTCCTTGTCCAACGGCTTAAACCTGAATATGGCACATCTCGACTGTATCGGATCAATTATCTTGCTGCTGTAGTTTGCAGAAAGCACAAACCTGCAGGTCTGGGTGAAGTTTTCCATTGTTCTTCTCAATGCCTGCTGAGCCTCTCTTGTCAATGCATCGCATTCGTCAAGGTAAATTATCTTGAACGGCACATCACCAATTGCCCTTGTCCTTGCAAAATCCTTCACCTTGTTTCTTATTATATCAATGCCCCTTTCATCAGACGCGTTCAACTCAAGAAAATTCTGCTTCCACATATCCTTGAAGAGAACCCTTGCAATAACCAGCGCAAGCGAGGTTTTTCCAATTCCTGGCGGGCCGACAAAAAGAAGATGGGGCATGTTCTTCTGCTTTACAAATGCCTCTACCTTTTTAACAATGCTTTCTTGGCCATAGATGTCAGAAAAATCATTAGGCCTGTACTTTTCTGTCCAGATAATATTCATAATTCCCCCAGCTACACTAAAATCAGCTTTATTTATAAAGATTATTAAAAAGAAATTAAACTATCTCTTCTTCTGCAACAACAAGGAAATCGCCGATTGCTGTAACAGCGCTGAAAGGTATCAGGATGTCCCCTTCTTTGTCTTTTTCAAGCTCAAGCCTCTCTGCGTATGTTGTTGGGCTTGTTAAAACGAGGTTGATAAGCTCGCCTGTCCTTGTTTCAAAGATAAGGTCTTCAACTTCTCCAAATTTCTTTCCTGTTTTGCTTACCACTATTTTTCCAATAACTTGCTTTGAGAATAATTTGTCAGCTTCTTTCTGGGGTTTTACATCCATTTGTGTCACCTTTTTATTTATTTTTAAGTGAAAATTCTATAATCTGTTTTGGCATAAGTTATATTTAAATGTTTCGGAAATCAGCAGATTTCCGAAGCCCGGAAATGCTTTAAAGCATTTCCTGTGTTTCTGTTTTAAAGCGCTAAAATCGCAGCTTTCATATAAGAAAGATTTTTAAATAAACAGCGTTTTAACAGGGGCATGGACATCAATGAGAAAATTGCGCTGATAAAGCGGAATACTGAAGAAATTATAGATGAAGAACAACTTCCTTCCCTTCTAAAACAAAAAAAGAAGCCAGTTACATACTGCGGCTATGAAACATCCGGGGAGATCCATCTTGGGCATCTGGTTACAATCACAAAGCTGCTTGATTTGATGAAAGCAGGATTTCATGTAAAAGTTTTGTTCGCGGACTGGCATACCTGGCTTAACCAGAAAGGTGACTGGGATTTCATACACAACGAAATTAAAGTCTGGGAAAAAGGGTTTAAGGCAGCAGGTTTGAATGATGCAGAATTCGTTCTTGGAAGCTCATTCCAAAGAAAACTTGATTATATCGATGATGTTATGAAAATAGCTGTGAAGACAACGCTTCAGAGGGCGTTGAGGAGCATGCAGCAGGTTGCAAGGGACATTGAAAACGCAAAGGTTTCGCAGGTAATCTATCCGCTGATGCAGATAACCGACATAAAGCACCTTGGCGTAGATTTAGTCCAGGCAGGGATAGAGCAAAGAAAGATACATATGCTTGGCACAGAGGTCCTGCCTTTTATTGACTACAAGAAGCCAGTTTTTGTCCACACTCCATTGATTCCATCGCTTCAGGGGCCTGGAAGCAAGATGAGCTCATCTGTTCCAGAGTCGATGATTTCAATCAGGGATAGCGACGACGAAATAATAAGAAAAATTAAGAAGGCATACTGCGAGGAAGGCGTTGTTGAGGAAAATCCAATCCTGTCAATTGCAAAATTAATAATCTTTCCAAGATATAATGATATTGAGATAAAAAGAACTCCAAAATTTGGGGGCAACCTTAAGTTTAGCAATTACAAAGATTTGGAAAAGGCATTTACGGGCAAGGAGCTGCATCCGCTCGACCTGAAAAATTTTGTTTCTGACAGATTAATTGACATAATTACTCCAATAAGAAAGCAGTTCAAATAATTATGGTTTCTGCTCAATCACTGCCAGCACATAGTTCTTGCCAAGGTATTTCTTCACAACCCTCACAACATCAGACTTCCTGACATTGTTTATGTTCTTGATGTAGCTGTTAAGGTAATTGGCATTGCCAATGTTCTCCCAGAAGCAGATGAAGTCAGCGAATTTCCTGTTGTCCTCTTCATTAAGCACGAATTTGCCCTCTATGAATGTTTTTGCTTCCTTTATCTCCTTGTCGCTTACGTTTTTCAGCTTTTCAAGCTCGTCGCTGACTATTTTTTTGACTGTCATTATGTTTTTCTTGTTTGTATCAACATAAACCCCAAAAAATCCGTAGTTCTTGGATGTCTCATGATAAACGCCAACATCATATGCAAGGCCGCGCTTTGTCCTTATCTCATTGAACAGCTTGCCTGACTGTCCTCTCCCAAGAATTGCAGCAATCACATCAAGCACATAGCTCTCTTTTTTTATCCTTTCAACTGTTTTGTAGCCAATTACAACATAGGACTGCATTGTCTTTCGCTTTTCAACTATTTTCTGCGCAGTTCTCTGCCTCGGCTCGCTTATCTTTTCGATCTTGACTTCCCTTCCTCTCTTCAAATCACCAAATGCCTTTTTAACATTGGCTATGCTGCTGACACCGCCGACAACAGAGACAATCATGTTGTTTGGGATGTAGTATTTTTCATAAAATTTTATTAAATCTGCTTTTGTCATGGCTTTCACGGTTTCCTTGAAGCCGTAAATTGGATTTTTAATAGGATGTTTTTTGTAAAGCTTTTTCAAAAACAAAACCCAGCGGTAGAATCTCGGCTCGTCAAGCACGAGATTTATCTCGTCAATCACAACCTTCTTTTCCTTTTCAATTATCTTTTCATCAAACAGCGGGTTCTTTATCATGTCTGCAATCACATCAAGCCCTATTTCAAAATGCTTCTTCGGTATTTTTATGTAGAAATATGTCCTGTCATGGCTTGTCGCAGCGTTTATTTCGCCGCCAAGCTTTTCTATCTCATTCGCAATCTGGTTCTGGGTCCTGTTCAATGTGCCTTCAAAAAGCATGTGCTCTATGACATGCGAAATTCCCCTCTGCTCCGGCTCCTCGTAGTTTGAGCCGACATTTATGCTTACTTCAATCACAACAGAATTTGATTTCTTCCTGTGCAGGACAATTTTCAGCCCATTTTTCAGAGTATAGCTCTTCATAGCACTAAGAAGGTTTATATATTATTTATATATTTTTGTAGTTTTATGAAGATAAAGCAGCTTCAGCAGGAGCTCAGGAAAAAGCGAATAGGTTTTGCAGTTTTTTCTAATTTTGACATGAAGCCCGCTCCAAATCTTGTTTATTTTGCAAATTACCTTGGAACTGGGTTCTTGATTGTGCCTAAAGACAAGAAACCTTTTCTCATAGCGTCTAGTACAGACATTTCATACGTAAAAGGAACAGGGATAAAAGCATACAGCTGGAAAGACAAGCCTGCTTTTGAGATAATAAAGAAGAATACGGGAGTTACAAGATTAATTGGGGTTGATGAAAAGGAAACAAGCGTTTACCTGCAGAAGCAGCTGAGGAAAAAATTCAAG
>CAIMOB010000039.1 GCA_903842985.1 uncultured archaeon | reverse complement strand
TACAGTCAACATGACATTTTATCAGTGCCTTCCGCACTCAGATACAACCCCGCCAATAATGCATGACGCGCCGTTCCCATTCAATGCAAGCGACCCGTACCAGGCAGACCACATCTGCTGCGTTGGGAATTCACCGAACACAAATCCTCCGGCACCCAGTGCTGGCGGTTGGGGCAGTTATGCAGGTCCTGGAACAGTCTGCTACCAGAGTGTCAAAGAATACGGCTGTTACAACGCAAACTTTAATGCATCTGTCTATCACTTAGGCATTTTACAAACACCGATGATAAGATATAAAATTATTGATGGCAATAAACAACCAGTATTTATCAGTTACCTTATTAGTCAAATACCTGCTGAAAATAGAAGTTACGTTTTCGAGCGCTACCTAAACGGAACATGTTCAGGTGATAGCGGAAACACCTGCACAGGCACGCCTGTTGAAGTGAGAATAAAAACAATTGGCTGCACAAAAACAGAAGGACCCAATGAAAAATGCGCTGGCTGCAGCATGACTCCAATGGATCATTCAGAATGTGTGAGTGTTCCTGCAGGAACAACCTGGGAAAAGGTGATGGGCATTGCAGGCGCAAAAGGAAACTGCTCCTATACCCCAAGATGTGTCGATAGTCTTGGAAATAATGCTTATGCAACTGCGCCGACAGACCCCGCAGTTGTCACACAATACAGCTGCAAGGCAACATGCGATGGAACAGGCAAATGCAGCAAGGTTACAGACTGCACAGACTGCTACAAAGATGCACAGATGTGCGATGATTCAGACGGGGGGCGACACCCAGAAATAGCAGGAAGCATAAATGGAATGAGCGGCGGCTGCAATGTTAAGCAGTGGAATCTTGACCCCAGCATTGAAGGCATCTGCAGTCCTGCTGCATACAATCTAAAAGACAGCTGTTCAGGCAAATATGCTGTCAACGAATATTTCTGCAAGCTTGAAACTTCGCCGACACCTCCTCCTTATACAGAGGAACCGATAAACTGCTGGGATGTCAGCGGACTTGCAGACCAGCAGGCAACAATAACACTCATGGGTCCAACTGTTCAGGACATATGCACTCCAGGCAAGGTAAGCAACTGCACAACAACTGTTGCTGGAGGCGCCTGCCAGCCACTTGTATCAACAGGCTCTATCTTGAAATCAGGTTGCAATCCAACACAATCTTTGGGAGTTCGAATGTTTGATTCTAATGGAAATGGCATAAATGATTCGTGCAAGAACGTAGTGGTAGGTACTTTTGCAACAAACTGCGATTTATGTGTCAAATGCAATTATATGGGTGCTAAGTGGGACAAAACTAACACTAGGTGCTGCGGTTATAAAGATGCCTCTGGTACAATTGTAACTTGCAGCGCCAATGTTGCTACAACCTGCACTTAATTCCAAAACCTTTATAAATAAAATTGCTTTAAATTCTTTAAAAAGTGGTGTTATTGATGTATAAAAAATACGTTTTGATATTTTCAATCCTCATACTTTTACCACTTCTTAGTTTCTCAGCAAATGCAGGCTGCTGTTTTGACATATCAAACCCTTCACTTTTCTGCACAGCAACAGCAACAAACTGCAATGTCTATGATTCAGCTGCGCAGTGCTCTGCAAACTGCTACGCTGTTACAGACTCCTGCTGCATTGACACTTGCAAATCTGCAAAAGTCGGCACATATTCTTCTCCAAAACTTTGCTCAGCGCCTTCAAAATTTGTGACAGGCAGCTGCTCACTTTATTCAGACTGCAGGACAGGATGCGTTTTCTGCCATGGTGATGTCTATTCAATAGGCTTTTATTATATGAGAGAAGGGCAGGCGCAGTGCCAGGCGCTGAAGACCACATACATGAGCTGGTTCCGCGCAACAACAAATCAGGACATTTGCACAGGGCTGACACAGCCTAGGGAAGCTACAATAACCATATCAGGCACTGTAAAGGACACAAGCAATAGAGTTCTTGAAAACGTGACAGTCACAGCAGCAGGCAAAACAACAACAACAATTTCAGATGGAACATATGCATTAACAAACATGCCGCAGGGCACTTACACACTTTCTGCTTCAAAGCCAGGCTACGAAAGCAAGACAATTACATTGACTGATGTGGCAACATCGCTTTCTGGCAAGGACTTCAGTCTGCTCCAGATAAACCCGCCGGCAGCTGTCGTCGGAAAGCTGTCTGGGATTGTTTACAACTCAGCAAGCGTTCCTGTTGCAAATGCAATAGTTTCAATAGCCGGCTTTTCAAACATAACCGGAGCTAACGGGAGATATGAGATTTCAAACATTCCAATCGGCACCTACACCGCCAGCGCAACTCCTCCAAGCACGAGTACAGACCTTACGCAAACAAGCGATGTAGTAAACATAATCCAGGCGACAATAACAAAGAACTTTATCCTGCCGTCAAAGGCAGCTGAAATGACAGCATTGACAGTAATTGTCAAAGACACCGCAGCTCCTCCAGCAAACATTGGAGGCGCAACAATTGTAATTAAAAAAATAGACGCTGTTGCAGAGTCTGCAAGAGGAACAACAGATTCAAGCGGGCAGTTCATTGCAAACTTGATGAGGGCAAATTACACAATTGTTATTTTCAAGGAAACTTATGAAACACAAACAATAGCAGCAACGCTTGATGCTCCAACAAAAACAGTGCCAATAGCGCTGAAACAGATTTCAGCTGCAGACAAATCAATCTCCGGAAGGGTAACAGACAGCATGACCGGCGATGGGATAGCCGATGCATCTGTCTTTATTCCTGCACCGCTTGCAGAACTTGTTAAGTCAGCTCTGACAGATTCAAGCGGGAATTACAAAATTGAAGGAGTGATGGCAGCAAACTACACACTAATCACGCAGAAGGCAGGATATGTTGAGGGTTCAAGGACATCCGGAGTCGCCACAACAACAGGCGAGAACATCCCGCTTCTTCCTGCAAGGTGCCTTACTGGTGTTGCATCGCCGAACATAACAAGCATAGAGCTTCTTAAAGATTTAACAAACAAAAGAACAAATGTTAGAATTTCATTCAATACAGAATGCAGTCCTGGCCTTGTTTATGTCTACAGATGCAAGGGAGCTGGTTGCACACTCCAGCCGATAGCAGACGGAATTTCTATTTTAAACAATGCAGGGTCATACACAGACTTAACTGTTGAGGCAGGAGAAACTTACAATTACCAGATAATGGCCTACTATGATAATTTTTTGCTTGACAAGGTATTCTCAGAACCAAAAACAATCTCGCTTGGAGAGGCAGAGTGCTTTGCAAAGGTGCCTGGAAGCGATGAAGTCTGCGTAAATAATACAAGGAGCAAGTGCGGAGCAAACAATACAGTGAAAGAGATAAGTGACACAACAAAAAATAAGAATTCAATCTGCATGTATAAAACGCAAATAACAACAGTTTATGTTAATGATGTTGACTGCTCGCAGTGCAACCCTCCGCTCGGAATGTTCAGCTATGCAGGCTTCCTTAATGTGCCAAGGGAGGGGGTAAATGAGCTTGTGTCATGCAGTGCAGATATGTCATTATTTCCAGAAGCAAGGGCATGCTATGTTGATTACACAAAATCAGCAGTCAACAAGTATTTCAGCTGCAAGAATGTAAAAAGCTGTTATGATTACCAGTCTGAATCCGCGTGCGTCCAGAACAAGTGTGCAAAGGATATGCCCTGCCACTGGGTTGCGCACACCACATTCTCTGACCTTGGAATGGGAGTCTGCGTGCCAGATGACGAAAAAAACCGCGACTGCAGCAGATGCGAAAAGTCAGGCAAATTCAATGATTTGTTCCTTAACTGCAGCCAGAACTTATGCACTGCATACGGAAGTAACAGTGCAGGAACAAGTTCATCCTGCTACTATACGACAGGCAAGCACTGCGTAAACAAAAAGGATTCAAGCTGCGAGGTTTATTATAAAGACAGCTCAAACAATGGCTGCGGAACAACAAACACAAATAAAGTTGATATGGGCGCCAACAAGTATGTGACAAACTCAATTAATCCTGCTAATAAAAGCACAGATTACTTTGGTTTTGGGCTATGCAAATTTAATTTAACTAGTTATCCAGTCAAGTGCGTAAAGGACGCAAATGATGATAATCTTAGAGACCCGAATCCGACAGACATGCAGCCGCCTTACACTGTTGTGCTTCATCCAAAGACGGCAAATGAAATAAACTTTGACTATGTTGTTTATGACCCGCTCAACAGCACTCCTGTAAGCGACGCAAAGACATTCCTCTGCGCAGGAACTCCATCTGAATCTTGTTTCACAGAGGCAAGCGAAGGGAAGATAAAATACTTAGACATTCCTCCAAATACACAGCAGGATTATACTGTTAATTATTATTCGCAGGACACAGCAGATAACCTTGAGATAATCAGGCCATTCACAGTTACAATAGACAAAATTCCGCCGACAGTAGCATTCAACTGGCTCTACGGGATTGGAACAGACATAATTGTTACCTTAAGCTCGGATGATATTCTATCCTGCGATGCAGCAATGAAAAGCCAGGATGGGGAAGCATTGCAGACAGAGAACAATCTGCTCCTGTACGAGCCTGCAAGGAGCTTCAGCAGGACCTACCAGCTGACTGACGGAATCTACTACTACAACTACACCTGCTATGACTTGGTTGGAAATCCAACAAGCGCCCAGAAAGTAATACTTGTTGACAAGGACAATCTTGTTTTCAACGGCAAGCCGTCCGGAACAATAAATTACAATTCTGTGACATTGTCTGTTGAAACAATGATTGACGCAGATTGCAGGTATGATAGCGCGCCAATAATCTCAGAAAGCCAATTCAGTTCAGCAAAGTCTTTTTCAACCACATCAACAGACAAAAGGCACCATACTGCTCAGGAAAACCTTGGGGGATATGACAACAATGCATTTAACTACTATGTGAGATGCAAGAGCCTTGACACGCAGCAGCTTACAAAATCTTCGATGACTCCAAAGATAGCATTTTCAATTGACAGGACAGCGCCTGTAACAGGGCTAGTTCCTGCAGAAGCCACAACGAACTGGAGCAAAAGTTGGGATGTGGCATTTAACTGCTACGACGCGCCAATCTTTGGCATTTATCCTGAGTTCGGCTGCAACAGCACAAGATACTGCATCTCAAACACAGACTGCACGCCTTCAACATCTGCAGGAAAAGGGGTTACAGTCAGCGAATACAAAAAGCTCTGCTATTTTTCAGTTGACAGCGGCGGGAACATGGAAGCAGTAAAGGTTCCATGCGACCAGATAAAGGTAGACAAGGACGCGCCAAGGGTGGAAATAACAAGCGGCGATTTGATTACAAAAGAAAATAAAGTAGATGTCACCATTAAGATGAATAATTCAGCAGCAACAAAACTTCCTCAGTCAAAAATAAAAGAGATTGAATTCATGATAGATGGTGTTGAAGTTGACAATAGAACAGCTCAGTCTATAACAGAACTGACACAAACATATCCTGTGGCGCTTCCGCCATCGCTGACAGAAACATTTAATCCAGATGGAAACGAAGGCGCAATAACTGTTGCTGTCATTGATGAGGCAGGCAACAGAGGCGTTTCAGCGCCTATAAAAGTCACAGTCGACAGATGGGGTTCTGACGTGACTCCTGTACTTGACCCTGAGCTTAACACATATCTAACCATGGAAAACATTGACAAGAGCTACCCTCACATATTTTTCGAAACTCCTTTTACATATTACACAAACAGCAAGCAGATTTACATTTCCGGAACAACAGCAGAGACAAGGGAAACTTTAAAGTTCTGGATAAATAATGCGCCAGTAACAGCTGCAACATACAAGCAGCCTCTTGCAAACGCGACAACAGATGAAAGATTTGTAGCAGCATTCACAATCAACAAGGGCAGCAATGAGCTGATAGTTTCAGGAATCTTACTTGCAGATATGCAGGCATACAAAGGTAAGTATGTTAAATTTGAATCGCATTCAAGGCAGTCATACAGTAATTATGGCAAGTTCTATAAGATAATCGCCGTTACACTTCCTTGTCCTGCTGGCTCAGAATATAGTTTAGTTTCTGGATTATGCGAAGCAAACTCATGTCCTTCCAGCACAGCATATAATGTGGCAGACATGTCATGCAGATATTCTCCTGTGCAAGATGACTGCCCTGCTGGCACAATAATAAATGCGTCCAGTGGATTATGCGAAGTAAATCCATGTCCTTCCGGCACAGTTTATGATACAACAAATAAGTTATGCGAATACTCTCCTGTGCAAGATGACTGCCCTGCTGAAACAACATTAAACGCAACCAGTGGATTGTGCGACGTAACGGATTGGCCAGGTCGCTCAGTAATTCCAACCTGTCCTTCCGGCACAAGATATAGTATACCCGCTAAATTATGCAGATATTCTCCTGTGCAAGATGACTGCCCTGCTGAAACAACATTAAACGCAACCAGTGGACTATGCGAAGCAAATCCAAACTGTCCTTCCGGCACAACATACAATACAATTGCTAAGTTGTGCAAATATTCTCCTGTACAAAATGACTGCCCTCGTAGCACAACACTTGACTCTGCTTCTGGAATGTGCAGAGCAACCCCTGCAGGCTCAGGTGCAATGCTCACGTTGAATGCGGGCGTCGAAAAAACAGTCGCCAAGGGTGAAGCATTCACAATCTATGACACACAGCTTCCAAGCAACAACTTCATTGCGCAGGTTGAACTTAATGACATTTTGGCAGACGAAACATTTAGCAACAATACTCTCTATGTCTCACAGCAGGACAAGGCTGAAAACGAAGGGGCGCCAACAGACAAGTACAATATAATTTATGAAACAACGCCTCCGGATATTACATCCGAGACTGCACTTGTTGATGCCGGAACAATTGCGTTGACATCAGGAAGCAGTTTCCACAGTCTTGAAGGAATTAACTTTACCATTTACGAGCAGTTTGACTTGCTAAACTGGAGTGTTGAATTAAATGGCGCAACCATAGCTTCTGCCAAGAGCGGGTCTGCACCGGCGTACACAGTAAACGTTCCTAAGAAATTTGAAAATGGGCATTACAATCTCACATTAAATGTGACTGATTTGGCAGGGAACAGTGCTGGCAAGACATTCGATTTTAATGTTGACAATCTCGCGCCAAGAAGGCCGAATGTTACAGTGATTGGCCGCTACGGAGTCGCGCCAGACAGCTACATCATGACACCGCTCCCAAGACCTGATTTCAATGTAAAGTTCCCTGACGCAGTCCCTGTAACGATATCTGAAATGAGGCTGAGAAATCTTCCGCACAATATGAGCTGCATAGCTAATGGAAACAACAACTTTACATGCAGTCTGCCGTCTGAGGTAACCAATCTTCCAGAAGGAGATTATGAAATAATAATAACTGCATTCAAGCAGCTTGCAGAAAGAAAATCAGATTACGCAAAGTACAGCATCCTATTTGCAGTTGACCACACGCCGCCTGCAATAATTGATTTCGAACTTGCAAATAAATTCATATCAAATTCATCGCCAGTACAATTCTCAGCAATAATAAAGAGAAGTTCTGAAAAGCACCCATTAAAGGCGAATGTAAGGCTGAACAGGACACAGCAGGCTTATGTGACAGACATAGTTTCAAAAACCGCAATGGACCTCTTCTTCGGCAGCATAACGCAAGAAAATCTTTCAGCTGAGGGAATCTACCTAAGCCACGACGAGACCTGGACACTGCTGGCAAACATCTCAGATTATGCAGGCAACTATAATGACAGCAATACTGCGACATTGATAATTGACACAATACCTCCATCGCTAGATGATAGTGTTAAAATAAACGCAAAGCCAATCTATTGGGCGTCAGAGACACTGACTCGCGGGCTTGAAATGGCACCGGGCGAACAACCAGTATTCCAGTATGAAAAATATACTGTGAAGGAAGACCTGATATCTGTCACAGGGATTGTAACTGATGTCGGCCAGAGTAAAGTAAATTCAATCATGTTTGAACGGTCAGGAGTTCAAATAGGCGAGATACTTAAGCCCTGCACTTCAATAAAGAAGACAAACTGCTTTAACTCAACAACCGGCGCATTTTATTTTAAAGCCAATTCAACAGTTATCGGCGAAGTCGGTGCTGTAACGCCGAACGTGCTCTCCATAACAGCAATAGACAATGCATCAAATAAGTTTAGAGAAAGCTATTACATTGAAAGGGATATAGAAAGGCCAAGGGTAACTATCTGCATTGAGGGAGAATGCGCAGGCGAAGGGGCGCAGGAAGAAGCTGAGGTCATAACTGATTCAGGAAACATGGAGAGCAGATGCAGCTCATCCCAAAATCCTAAAGATTGTTATAAAGTTTTGATAACCCGTGCTTGCAAGGCCCAAACCAAAGTTTCAGCTGCAGAATGCTTTGAGGATTACATAGTTGAAATCGGAAGATACGAACTCTACCCACTATGCGACTATACAGAACTGCTGAGAGATGACTGCATATACAGTCTTGCAAAGAAGACAAACAAAGCTGTCCTCTGCGAATACATACACTTTGCAACGCTCGCAACAAAGTGTGTTGCTGCAACAACATCAACAACATCATCATGAAAAAAGAGGCAATACTGATAATTGGGATTATATTGTTTTCTTCATTAGCTGCTGCTGGAACACTTTATGTCAAAACATCAGTATACCCTGCATTTACGCTTGAATTCACAGAGGACGTGGTGCTGTTAAGTGTAAACCTTACAAGGGAAGGAAGAAACTATCCGCTGACTATGTCGCCCCAACCGCCATATCTCCCAAATCCAGCCAATAATAAGACCTATGCAATAGATTACAGAGCAGTTTCGCCAAACCCATTGATGAACGGCGAATATCTGCTGAAGGTAGTTGCAATGGACATTGTTGACAACTATCTCTATAGGAATGAGACAGTTGTTATCAATTTGTCTTATATGAAAATATGGATAAGCGACCCAAAATATTCTGTATCCCCAAAGAGAGTGTTCAACCTTACGGTTACAACCGAAAATCCGACACTGGAATGCAGATATGCATACATTGATGTCGGCTATGGAATGGCAGTAAATAATTTTACCATCCCTCTTGGGACTTTAAATGGAAAGTCAAGCTTCAAAAGGCTAAACTTCAATTCTGATAATTTCCTCACAAAATCAGGGGCTGAAAAAAAGCTTTATGTCTACTGCAAGGATACAGACAACAGAATCCATCCAAGGACTATTAATGTTTCCTACGACACTACAAAGCCAGTGATAACTGCAAATGCAGATCCCGAGATTATCGTAGAGAAAACAGAGGATGAAAAGATAGTTACAAACATCAAGGTAGTCTCTGATGACAAGGTTGTCTGCGATTATTCAGTTCCAGTGCACAAACCAGGTGTAACAACCTGCACCTATGTTCCTTCAATTTCATTTGTTCATTTTGCGAATTACAACCAGACTGACCTTTACGGCTATGTTACAAATCCTGCAACTGAAGTGGATGTCACTGCGCTTGCAACGAATGTTACCGGCTGCACATTTGACTATAATGTCTCTTGCAAAAATAGGGCAGGCAATTATTCAGATATAAAAAAAGTTCCTGTAAAGATTAATTTGGTTGCGCCAGTAAGAATAACAAAAATAAGCCCGCCTGATGCATCGTCAAATAAGTCCGTTTTCCTCAATTTCACAACGTCAAAGCTTGCAGAATGCTCCTATGAGCTGGGCGACAAATCAGGAACGCTTGACACCAAAGACAGAAGGCACCATTCAAAGAATCTCGGCGACCTTGAGGAGGGAAAGTACACAGTTACAGTCAGCTGTTCAGCTGCCGAAGGCTCGGTGGAGAATGACTTCATATTTATGATTGACCTTTCACCTCCTACAACTCCCATTGTATCAGCGCCGTCAGCAATCTGCACAAAGAAAATCTCTGCGAAGTTTTCTGCGACAGACGCGCTTTCAGGCGTTGCCGGATTCAATTACAGCCTTGAAAGCGTAACAGGCATTATTAATGCAGGATATGTTTCAGGAAGTCCTGCAACTGTAGATATTTCCAGTTCAAATTTCACAGCAAACCAGATTTATACATTCAAGGCAATGGCAAGGGACAAGGCAGGGTTCTGGTCAGCCCAGGGAACAGGCAACAGCACACTTTATGATGACACAGGCAAAAGCTGCGACAAAACTCCTCCATTGATTTATCTAAAAAAGAATAAGACAGCAGAGGGCTATATTGTTTATCTTACCTGCATAGACATGCAGACAAGCTGCAATAACGTTTCATACAGCAGCTCGCTGTCAGATGACAAGTCATGTTTAGGCACCAGCGGACCTCTTTCCTATAATGTGCAAGATAAGGGGTACACAAGGCTTGTCCAATCAACAACCTATTTCTGCTATGAAGCCTCAGACATTGCAGGAAACAAAGCAAATGGATACGAATACATAGAAATCAGCGAAGCGAGCCACTGCAATAACAGCATATCAGACTCGAATGAAACAGATGTCGACTGCGGCGGAAGCACAACGTGCGAAAGATGCAGGGCAGGCGGAAAATGCTTTATCAATTCCGACTGCGTAAGCGATTTCTGCGATGAGGGCGGATTTTGCAGGGATGTCTCATGCGATGACAAAGTCAAAAATGGATTTGAAAGCGACGTCGACTGCGGCGGGGTTGTATGTAAATCCTGTGAAGGCAACCAAAGCTGCATCTCAAATTCAGACTGCTCAACAGGTTTCTGCCTGGATTATGTTTGCACAGTTGCATCCTGTTCAGATCTTCACGAAAATGGCGACGAGACAGATGTCGACTGCGGCGGAAGCTGCCCCGCAAAATGCGAGAACATTAAAAAGTGCAAGGTGGACAGCGACTGCGTTTCAGGCTACTGTTCAGGCGTTGGTGAATATAAAATCTGCGCTGAAAAGGAATTGGGTGCGGGAGAAGAAAAAAATGGTGCCGGAAATAAGACACCCGTTACAAAAACTGCACTTATTTCAGTCGGCCTTCTTTCAATTTTGAGCTCAATTGGTTATATCGCTTATCTCAGGTTTATGCCAAAAGCACCACTAACAATGCCTTCAAGGGCGCCGCCAAGGCCTCCAGCAAGGCCTCCTGCTCAGCCGCCAGTTACCCCTCCACCCGCAAGGCCTCCTGCAAGAAAGGAAACAGAATTTGAAAGGCTCGAAAAAATAAAAGGAGAGTCAAGGCTTGAAAGGCTCGGAAGGGGAAGAGGCGACGAAGCGCTCGAAAGATTAGGTTCAAAAACAGATTTTGAAAAGCTTGGAAGAATAAGAAAGGGAACAAAGCTTGAAAGGCTCGGAAAGGGGAAGGAGGAGAGCGGAATTGAAAAGCTCAAGCCAAAAAAGAAGCCGAAAAATGATATTGAAGAATTAAGAAAATGAAAAAGGCATTCGCTTATGAGATTTTTATTTATGTTCTATCTGTTCTTATAGTGGGTCTTGTGCTTTATTACGGTTACAATGCTGTGAAAGGGTTTGGGGACAAGCAGAAGCAGCTCCAATACATAACATTCAAGACAGGATTTGAAAATATAATAAGCACAATAGCGCCGGACTATGGAACAGTCAGGGCAAAGCCGATTCAAGTCCCTTCAATGTTTACAGAACTCTGCATAGTCGACCCAAACAGCATCAAGAATAAGGATGCGCCTGACTCGCTTGATATGCAGAAAAACAAGTATCCGCTGATTTATGACTCTGTGACATCAGGCGTGCTTAAAAACATATTCCCAATGCCCAATGGAGAGCCGTTTTATGTTGAGAAGATCCAGCTGGAAAAGGGCTTTGAGTGTTTTCCAGTTGTTCAAGGGCAGATAAATGCGAGATTAGAGGGCCTTGGAGACAGGGCAAAGATAAGCTAGTTAGATTCTTAAGATGGCCACCCCCAATAGGAAAGCTTTTGTAGAGATCCAATTCAACTGGGTTTTCGTCTTAATAGTTGGCGCAATCATACTTATCTTCTTCGTAAGCATCGTTAACTCGCAGAAAAAAAATTCTGACAAAACTCTTGCATTTGACGTTCTTTCAAAAATTGATTTGATAATGAGCGGCGGGCTGACTGTGCCAAAGACAGGACAGCTTTTTGACATGCCCAATCTTGAGTTTGGATTTGACTGCAACTCGCTTTCTGTTTTCGGTGTTACAAGGCAGTTTCCTGAAAAGATTGTTTTCGGGCCCGACAGGCTGAAGGGCATAAAGCTTGTTGTCTGGAGCCAGGACTGGAATGTGCCGTTCAAGGCAACAAATTTCCTTTACATAACAACCTCTGATGTGAGATACATTTTTGTGGACTCAACAGCAGGCGAAACATCTGCATTGCTTTTTAACAGCACACCGAACATGACAAAAGACAGGGTCACCAATATCATGAATTTAAACAATGACAAGAACAATTACAAGATAAGGGTTGTTTATTTCTTCTCTGACCCCGGAACTCTTCCACCATTTATTGCAAATATGAATGATGCAGACGTTACTGCAGTCAGCATCAAAGATAAATATGTAAAATTTTATGTGAAACAAGGAAGCAACTTCGTCGCCCAAACTCCGGATATCAAATATTATTTCCTCGGCGACCCTGCAATATTCGGTGCGATATTCTCGGAAAATGGTGAGATGTACAAATGCTCAATGGAAAAGGCATTTACCAATCTTCATTACATTGCAAAGATTTATGCAGCAAGAGAGGAGGAAATAGCGACTGATTCCAGATACGCAGATTCAATATGCAAGGGGCTGAGGGCAAATGGGCCAACTGGCGCGATGGAATTCATCGCAGGCGCAACAGCAGACATCACAGGCATAGTCACAGCTCCAACAATCATTTACGGCTCAGATGGCATAAGCGGAATTTTCGGAAAAATGAGCAATCTGGAGCTGGCAAACCAGAAGAATCTTGAGAACTCCTGCCCTTCAATCTACTGAAATGAAAAAATCACAGCTGAAAATCGGGGAAAGCATCGCAGTACTTTTCATATTTTTTGTACTCGTTATTCTCGGAATTATTTTTTGGTCGAAGTACAGCCAGTCATCAATTGCTGCGAAGACAGATGAGGAGTCGCTTACAAAGGCAGTAAAGATTTCACAGATTGTTTCATACCTGCCTGAGCTTCAGTGCTCAACGCAGGAGGTGATAAAATTCAACTGTTTTGACACAATCAAGATAAACAAGATGGCTGAACTTTTTATGGCGGGCCAAGATGCGAGTGAACAAGCGGCTGCTGACAAGGCAAAGCTTCATTATTTTGACACATTAAGCTTCAGCAACATAACTGTGGTTTCAATTTATCCACAAAAGAGAAGCTACAATGTTTACGACAAGCCATATGCCACTGATGGTTCCAATTCATACAGGACAACACAGGTTCCAATAGCAATCTACGACCCGATAAATGCAACATACAGCTTCGGCTACCTTGATGTGAGGGTTTACACCACAACATGAGCATGAAAAGAGCGCAGACAGAAATGCTTGGAATGGCAATTGTCATACTTTTGCTTTCAATAGGCATACTCATAATCGTGGGAACTGTCATGAATAAGTCGTCGGAGCCGAGCCTGAAGCAGTCCTATTCTGAGAAGCAGCTCGCGACAAACATACTTGGTTCAATGCTTTCAACAACAACAAACTGCAATAATGAGAGGATAAGCACACTGATGATTGACTGCGGAAGGGATTGGCCGCTTGCATGCAAGAGCGAGCAAAGCGGAGCCGAGCTTTCAGTCTGTAAATACCTTAATGAAACAATATCCTCAATGCTGAATGAAACATTAAATCACTGGAACAAAAAATACTCTTTCCTTGCCTATGTAAAAAGAACAGACCCAAATATTAATATAACTTACAGAGTTGATGAATGCTTTGTAGGAGGGCAAGGTGAACTTCAGAAAGAGTTTTACTACCTGCCCCTGCAGGCAGGCTCAATGACCGTGGAGCTGGGAATATGCAGTTGAAGAAGGCGCAGTCAGAGATGATGAAGGTGCTGGCGATAGTAATACTGACTATAGTAATAATCATGGTTGTCTGGCTTATAATCAAAAAAATAACAGGGTCACTAGGATGAAAAAATCACAGATGCAGTGGACGCTTGGGACAATATTGTTGTTTGCCTTTATTGCAATTGTCGTCTTAATTCTCGCAGGCCAAATACTTGGGATATTTCAGGAAACAAACACAAGGGAGGTCTGCAGGCTGAGCATTATTGCTGCGGCAAAGACAGATTTTAAAATTTTAGGAAGGCAGGTGGTCGCAAGCCCGATAAAATTAAAGTGCAAAATGCTTTTCATGGATGTGGATGACAAAGGCGTAAGCATAAACGGAAACCTCAAGGATAAATTCGGAAGCACAGATGCTGAAGAGAAGCTGAAGCGGGCAGTTGCAAACGAGATGTATGACTGCTGGTACCAGGTTGCGGACGTGAATGCTTCAGGGGAAAATCCATTCGGAGGCTTTGGGTTTACTCTTAGCGAAACAAAATGCCTGCTCTGCACAAGGATAAAGTTTGCCAAGGACTTTAAAAAAGCAGGCTTTACAAATTTCAAGGACTGGCTTAATTCAAACGGCCCGCTTGGCAGGGACACAAAATACAGTGATTATTTCGGAAAAGATGTAAGCGGAACAGAGAGCATATCTGCGGCGGGAACTTATTATCTGTATATTCCAATTACAGCAGATATCAGCATCACTAAGGCAAGGATAGATCCAAAAATAAAAATGAAGATTGCGGGGGCAGAGGATGTCGAGAAGTCATGCACAGAAATCTATAACTAAGAAAGGGCTGTCACATGAGGCGGTTGCAGCATTTATTTTAGTTGCGTTTCTTATCATCCTTTTAATAATTTTCATAACAAAATCAAGCAATACTGCCGGCTATCTAGCTAAAAAAGAGGAGTGCAAAAAGAGCTTCCTGATGCACGCCACGACAGCAGCAGTCGGAATTCCCATAGACCTAAAATGCCAGACAAACTATTTTATACTGAATTATGACCCTGGCACAGAAACAGGGAAGGAGATGATTAAGAGGGAGCTGGCTGACCTTTGGCTTGATGCCTGCGATGTTTTTGAAAATGGGAAATATGAGCTTTTCAAGCAGGAAGGCACATACTGCGCAGTTTATGCTGTTGTTAATTTTGAGAAAGAAGGAAAGGTTCCTGGCATGTATGAATATCTTCTGAAAACAAATGCGCCGGGAACAAATGAGAAATATGTGGAGAGATGTGCAGTTTACAAGACAGACACAGACAATCTGCTTAAGGAATTTGAAGCGCGCAAGAAAACGCTTCCACCTGATAAGCAAGTGGCAGATGAAATTGACACATCAAAAGATTATGCGATAATATTTGTGTACACCAAGGAAAAGGACTGGTTTTCGAACATGAAGGATTACTTTGGAGGCGGCTGGTCATCAACTGCCAAATTGGGTGCAGGCGGCGCTGTTCTAACCTATGCAACAGCAGCACTGATTATAGGTTCTGGCGGCACAGTTGCGCTGGCAATTGGAGCAGCAGGCGGCCTATTTGCTGCGTACGAAGTTGCCACATCAGGTGAAAAGCCGCAATGGATTTCATCATTTTTGATAAAAGAGTATGATAAGAAGACATTGGAGGACCTCGGCTGCAAGGAATTCCCCGTTGTCCAGCAGTACAGGCCAAAAGATTAAAATACCAAGAAAATATCAAGGTTAAAATGAAAGGAAAAAAAGCGTCAATGGCGTGGGAAGAAATTGGCAAGTGGATTCTGGTGCTTGCGCTGGTAGTTGTCCTGCTGGTTGTCATAGGCTCGATTACAGGCGTGGGCAACAAGATGTGGGATGGCCTGGCAAACTTATTCAGGTTTGGAAAATGAACAAGAAAGCAGACAGTTGGGAATATATAATCAAGGGTGCGCTAGTTTTATTAGTTGTCCTTGTCCTGCTTTTTGGGCTGCGCGGAATCAGCTATGCAAAGGAATTCGCCACATCTCTCGGGGAGAAGGCAAAAGGGTTCATTGGCCCAACGACGCCAACCGACATAATAGAACAGAATTACCTTCCTATTCTGCTTGAAGACAATCCTGATACACAAATCAAACAAATTGATGCAAGGGTTGAAAAATTTAGTAAAGGCGGATTTGAAGTTTATTTTGGCGCAGGCGTAAAAACTTTTGCAGACTATTCAGCGTTGGAGCGAAGCAAAAAGGTGGAAGGATTTTACAATAAGGCAAAGGGCTACGCAACAGATGAACAAAATAAATTAAAGGAAACAGGCACAGACGAGTGGATTAAGTTCAGTGAAATGAAGATGAAGCTTGACTTTGCACATGTATACGCCACTTCTCGTTATACCTATTATTCTTCGCTCCCGCAGCCAACAGCCAAGCTAAATTATAAAAATGTGCTGACTGATGCAGAGCTGGCTGCAGCTGAGAAAACAGCAAATGATAATTGCATTCAGCTGAAGACCTTAAAACCGATTATTGGTGGGATGAAAGTCCCACCTGATTTTAAAGATATTGCTGATAAAGTAAATCTGCTGAATGCAACGCTCGGCAACATTGACAAGGACTGCTGCAGTGTTGGTTCAGAAATCTGCGAAAGCAAGATGAAATACCTGTGCAGATGGGGAAAATATCTTATTGATGATACTGCAATTGTTGGTGATGCAAAATGCGTGAAAGACGAGTGCAAAACTATGCCTGATGAGAGTTCATGCAAAAACAATCCAAAATGTTTTACGGTTTATTTTATACTGAAGTCATATGCCGGAGATACAATAAACTTTCATGGATGCAGAGACTGCAAGGATGTTAATTGTAACCAATACAATGATATTTATTCTCCAACATGCAATGAGATAGCCACTAAGTGCGGCAAATGCTCAATTGTTAAGGACAGCGAAGGTAAATTTAAAGAATGTGTAAATTAAATACTTAATATTGCCTTAAAAAAGCATAACTTTTATATATAACATATACTAAATATGCATAAAAAGACAAAAGAGGTGTCATAAATGAAAAAAGCCCAGGGAATGCCATTGAACGTCATAATAATAGCAGCGCTTGGCCTACTTGTTCTTGTGATTCTTGCGATAATATTCACAGGCAAGACAGGAACATTTGTCAAGGAATCTGACAAATGCGCAGTTTACGGCGGGGCATGTGTTGCAACACAGGAAGAATGCACAGGCCAGTACCAAAGGGTAATGTCTGAGCGAGCATGCGACCTCAACGGCGATGAGAAATTCGAGTTTGGAGGAAAGGATGGCTGGTGCTGCGTATCAGTATCATCTTGATAAGATGAAAAAAGCACAGATAAAGATAATCCCGACTACATCGAGATTATCAGACCTGCGCTCTAAAAGAGCACAGGGAATGCCGCTGAATGTCATAATCATAGCAATTCTTGTACTTATTGTTCTGGTTGTTCTTGCAATCATATTTGCAGGCAAGATTGGGCAGTTCGGCAAGGGAACAACAGAGTCAGAAAAACAATACCAGGCAACAACCTGCGCAGTTCCCGGAACAGGAAGGTACTGCGGTCCTTGTAAGGAAGGAGATAGCGAAGTTGCAGGGAGCTTTGACTGCACGCCTTGCTGCTATGGCTAAAAACAAAAGAGGGTCAGAGCTTTCGCTTTCAGTGATAGTTATTGCAATTATTGTCCTAATCGTGCTTATTGTAATGATAGCAATTTTTACAGGAAAACTAAATATTTTCGGGAAATCAACAACAACTTGCGCTTCAAAAGGAGGGCAGTGCAGCGAGAAGATTTCAGGCGGTCTTGTGTGTCCTAGTGGATTTGCAACAGTGCCTGAAAAAACAGACTGCCAATACGCATGCTGCATACAAGCGGGATGAAAAGGGGAGCAGAATTAGCATTGGAGACAATAATAGTCGCAATAATTGTATTGGTAGTTCTCGTTGTCTTGATTTACATATTTGTGGGAAAATCAACAATATTCGCAAAATCAACAGGGCAGAGCTGCCAGGAAAGAGGCGGCACATGTCTGCTCCAGGCAGATCAGAACTGCGACCAGTGGGAGCCGTCAAGGCCAGTGCTGGTTTATGCAAAAGGATGCGTTCCAAAAGGGAGTCCGGTAACAGGCTATGACTCAGACCCAAGCAGCTCTGAAGTTGGAAAATGTTGCGTTGAACTTGGAAAATGAAAAAGAAAGCAGATGTCAACTGGGTAATAATTGGAATGGTGCTTGCACTGATGGTTCTTTTTGTAGCAGGCTATATCTTTTACAAGCAGACAAAAGCAGCGCAGACAGGGTACGAGGGATTGTCATCCTGCCAATCAAGGGGCGGAACATGCGAAACCAAAGCAGATTGCGATTTTAAACATGGAGAGGCTTTCTGGCATTACGGCTGTCCTGAAAAAACAGACACAACAAATACAAGGGATTATTGCTGTATTGTAGAAAAAGAGCAAACAACAACCCCTGCAGCACCAGCCAAATGAACAAAAAAGCAGATGTACTTGGACTTTCTCTTACACAGATACTCGGTATTTGCATGGCTGCGCTCATCATAGTTGCTTTATTCGGGTTTTATGATGAAGTTTCTGCAGTTATCTTCCCAGGGCCAAGCGCAGTTACCAATTATAATTTTGAAAGGCTTGTGTGGGAGATAAACAACTTGAAAGACAATGACAATCCAATAGCTGTGCCTTATCACATAAACCTTAAAGATAATATAAAACTTGTGACAATGGATCAGGATACTGACTGCTATCCGCAAAACTGCATCTGCATCTGCAAAACAAAAATAGGAGACCCATCTATTGGTTGCGGCAGTTGGAAGAAGAGAGAATGCTTTAAAGCAGACAAAGTTACGATACATCTTCCGGGCATGAGTCAAAAAGCAGTGACTAGCACGATGAGTTTATTGTTAGTGAACAAAGTGGGGGGGGTTATAAACATTGAAAGCTCAACCTCCTCCCTGGAACTTGTTTGCTGCGAGTACATAAAGTCAGGTACCGAGGCTAGTGCTAAACCAACCATGGATAAGAGCGTTCTATCAAGTGAAGATTGCAAAAGCAAAATAGGATGGCATCAATTGGACTCGTCCGAATGCAAATAAGCAAAAATAATATAAATACCTTTCTTTTAAATTACATTGATGAGGCTTTTAAAGCATAAAAGAGGCACAGAATTACTCCAGGACATTCTTTTGCTCGTTACTGAGATATTTTTCGTGGGCATGGTGGCTGTTGCCCTGATGTCATATGCAGGCAGAATAAAGGATGACACGCTTTATTATAAGATACATCATGCAAAGGACATTTCATTCCTGATTGATGCAATGCAGTCTGTGCCTGGAAATGTTTTGTTTTATTACAACGAGTCATTCGGGTTCAAGTATAATTTCAAGAACAACAGGGTTGAGGTCTACGACCCCGAAGCAACAGTATCATTCACATACTCAATTTATTATTTGTTTGCAAACAGCACGAACCTGAATTTCATCTACCCAGCCAGTCCAATCTCAAAAGAAATTACTGAAACAAAAACAAAGCTTGTCTTCAAAAAGACAGATAGTTTTGAAATAAACCCATTGGATGAAAATATTGACTACAGGGTCTGCCCAGTTATTTCGATGCCAGGCAATACAGTAGAGATTAATGCGCCCAGCAAGGAATTGGGCGTACAAGTCCTGCTTTCAATGTTGAAAATTGGAACAGACAAAAATAACCCTTTGATAATCCTAGAGTATGGTTATGTAAGCGACGTCAACGCTGAAATTTATTTTAAATTGAACAAAACAGAAAGGCTTTCAACGCTAAGGGGCATAAGGCTTGCCTGTTTGATATCAAATAATCTGAAGAGCCAGGGGATAAGCTCGGTAATACTCCCTTCAGAGTCAGACAGGCTGAAAAATGATGTTTCAGTGCTTGTCAATCTGGATATCACGCAGGCAGGCAAAAGTTTGGAGAAGCAGATTGCTGCGGCAGCAAAGAGGTTTTTGAATGAAAAGAGATAAAAGCGCGATAACAACATTTGAAATGATTTACTGGATCGCAAGGGCAATATTCCTGATAATAGTCATTGTCTCAGTGGTAACCTTAGTAAGGCTCTGCATCACAACCCAGTCGAATACAGAAGAGCTTGAAGCAAACCTCCTTGTTAACCATTTCCTTTATTCCCCAGACTCGATTGTTTATTATGATGAGTTTTCAGGAAGGCCTATGCTGGGAATAGTTGACACTGGAAGGCTTAATGATATGACACTTGACAGCGCATTCAGCTTCGGTGACAAGAACACAATGCTCGCAGCCAAAATCGAGATTTATGATTTTGACAGCAAGCCAGTAAAGTTTGTGGCGTACTACAACAAGCCCTACTATGACGGATGGTTCCCGCTGACAGGCGAAAGCGGAGCAGGGGCTGTTTCAGAGTATCCCTTCAGCATTTATACACTTTACAGCACACCAGACGGAAAAATAAACAAAGGAATAATGAACATAACTGTTTTAATACCAAAGAGCTAACATGAGAAACAAAAAAGCAATACTAGCAGCACCGCTTGTTGATTTCTGGAGCATAATCATATTCATATTCATAATAATTGTTTTTTATTATATTATACAGTCAACAGTTGGAGGAAGCGAAGATATAAAGGCAAGGCAGCAGACGCTTGTTACAAATGCAGTATTGGAGGCGTATTTAAGGACGCCTGTCAGCGTTGATGGAAAAGAAATCCAGATGTCGCAGCTGATTATAGACGCTCATATTACAGGCGATTACACTAAGTTGATTGAAGAATCCAACAGCATAACTGGGAAGTTTCCAAAGTATGGCATAGACATATTTTATCCAGACAGGCAACTTTCAATCAACAGGGCAGCAAGTTTATACAGATACAATCAGGTGTCTTCGTTTATTCCAGCTCCAAACGGAGGGACAATAAAAATAATACTCTACTTGCCATATGATTAAAAACAAAAAAGCAGCAATAATACCAATCTGGGTTCCTGGTTTAGTACTGGTAGCATTCGTAGTTCTCACAACTGCAGTTATTTTCTTAAACCAGAAATTCGGGAAACTGCCTAACATAGGCGAATCGCAGCAGCAGGTGTTCGAGGCTGCGATGGCTGCAGAGAATTCGCTTGTTTATCTCGATGCTTCTGCAAATCTCGCTGCGCAGCAGGCAGTTGTTGGCACTGCTTTTGAAGGAGGGTACAGCTTTGAGCCGAAATGCGGAACTTATATGGGATTTAATCTTTGGACAGCAAAAGATGCAGAATGCTACCCTTCGCCTGAAGATGTTAAAAGCAGCATACTTTACCATATTGATGCGGGCTTAAAAATATACCTTTCAAATTATAAAGAATTGAACCTTCCAGCAGATTATAGATATTCAGCTGTTTCTCCAAAACTCACTGTTGTTGGGAGCGCAATAAACAACATTCAGATAGATGTGATCTCCAGGGCAGAAGCTGTAAAAACACCTGTTGCTGGCGTGCCTGTTACAACACCTACAACACCAACAATACCTACTGTAAATTATATCCCTTTAGTAAAGTATACTCCTGCAAAAACAGACAAAGATGCGTTGGCAAATATTTACAAGAATTATGGTACTCTAATAAAGGAGGCAAGCGTAAAATACAAAGTTCCTGAGGAAATGATTGCAGGAATAATAATGATGGAGTCAACCGGCAATCCGAATCTTGTTAATAAAGAACAAGGATGTAGCGGAATAGCGCAGTTCTGCAGGACAACTGCATATCAATACGGGCTTTGCGACTGCAAACTCAGCGACGGAAGCAACTGCCCACCTTCAGGAGGAAGCGGCAGGAGATATTGCATTGAAAAGGACGACAGACTTATCCCTGAAAAAGAAATTGATGCAGAAGCGCATTATCTCGGAGATCTACTTGTCGCTTTTGATAGATATAGCGACAAAAAAAAGTTTGCAGTTGCGTCATATACCATAGGAAAAGGAGTCATCCTTAAAGCAATTAAAAAAGCGGAAAACACAGGGAAAATAGACCCAAAATGGGAGGATGTTGCTGAACAGCTGACACCTGATTTGCTTACTTACTTTAAAACTTACTCAGAACAGGATAAAACCGTGAAAATTGTCAAGCAAATTTA
>CAIMOB010000038.1 GCA_903842985.1 uncultured archaeon | reverse complement strand
TTTCTCCTTCTTTTCTTGCAGAGCTTCCGAAAATGACAATGGCCCTTATGAAATTTCCGAATTCGTCATGAACCCTTTTTGCGAATTTCCTTGCAATGTTTACATCTTCTGTAGAATACTTTGATACATTTGCCAGCTCATTTGGCGTTATTGGAAACCTCATATTTTTATTTTAACCTCTTTTTTATATATATTTTTGTGACTATTCTAAAGGCACACCAGTCCACAGAGTCCAATCCTCTGAAGGCCTTATGTCCCCCACAAGGTAGTTTGGCGACTGTGTCCTTCCGAAATATGACTGCTGGACATTTGTCCAGGTATCTGTCCAACCGCCGGGCGCAACAGCAGCATAAATATTCGAGCCGAACAGTTTCCATGTGCCGTACAATGCCTCATATTGTTTTGTGGGGTCCTGCGCGCCAGGCTCAACAGTGTAACTCACTTTCACGCCTGCCTTTTTTATCTCTTCAACCATCTCCTTTATCGGCGCAATTCCCTCACCCGGAGTCAGATGCTCGTCGTAATACCCGAAATTGTCAGCGATATGAACATGTCCAATAATGCCGGACTTCACAAGGTCCTTTACCTGCCCGACAACCCAATCCTTGAATTCCTTATCGCTTCCCTGAAAATATTTTCTCCAGGTTGTTGCGTGGCCGATGTCAAATGTCGCTTTTATGTGCTCGCTTGCAACACTTCTTGCATCTGACTCACCCATGCCTTTCTGAACCTTCAGCAGGTCAACCATCTTCTCCCTTGACTTCTGTACAATCTCTTTCAGCTCCTGCGGATGACCGCCGAATCCTGTCTCAGGGAAAAGGTTTTCAGGTGCAATAAAAAGCGGCTTTTTCAGCCCTTTTTTCTGCTCTACATCATAAGCATACATCGCAGTTCTTGCAAGCGAATCAGCTGTTTTTATCATCCCGACTTCCTCAACAGGCCTCAGGTCCCTCATTGTTTTTTTGAGCCTTTCAGCCTCTTTTCCAGAAGCGATTGAATATTCTCTTTCGAACAGGACTTTCTTTTCCATATCCTTGGCAATATCATTCAGGTACTCGCTTGTTATCTTTTTTTCTCCTGGTGTAATCAGCCCCAGCTGTGCAAGATGGTTCATTGTCTGCTCTCCCAGTTCTTGCTGCATGAACCTCCATTTATCCCCCTCTGGCACGTTCTTTTCAATGTCTTTCCAAACAGGAATCGCTTTTTTTATTTTATCAAGTGTTTTTTCCACATCCTGCGCATCCTTTGCCCACCTTAGTGACTGGGCGTGGGAGTTTCTTAGCTGGACATCAAAATAATGCTTCACGAATGCCTCTTCAGGCGTTATGTTTGGATTCTTTTCAATCTCCTCCTTTACTATGCCATCATACTTCATCTCTTTCATCATTATTGTCCCGTCAGGATTGTATTTGTATCTTGCAGGAACCTTCTTTCCTGTATCAGGGTCAGTTCCCCACTCTGAAACAACAGGGTCCCAGAAAATCATGTCTTTTGGAATTGCAACAAGCTGTCCTCTTTCCTTGTCTGCAAGAATTACATTTGCCTTTTCCTTTTCTGTAGGGTATTCAAGAAACTTCCCACCATATTTCTCTCCTGCTTTATAGATCGGCCTCTGCCACTCGCCTGTGTGAAAGACAACAGGTCCGCCGCCTGCTGCATCAGCTGCAAAATCAATTGCCCTTTTTATCTCAAAAATATTTTTCTCCCTTGCCTCGTCAGAAAATCCCTGCTCCGTAAGGCCGGCTGCGCCTGTTATCCCGACTGATGCATGCGTAGAAATCTCAACCTTATTCAGTTTTGCAAGCTCCCTTATAGCTTCCCTCTGCTCCCTGCCTACACTTTCAGGCGTTATTCTTCCGCCGAAAACATCTCCCTTGCCAGCACCAAGAAAACCAATCTCAACAGCAGCAGCACCTTCTCTCATTTTTGCAACAACATTCTGAAGTGCATCCTTTGTAGCGATAGTTGATATGGCTACCTCTCCAACGCTCAATCCTGTTCCGCTGACATAATTTTCTGCCCCGACTTCATATCCTCTGTCCATCGGAGTTGCATAATCCCTTCCAAAATCAACCATCAGTAGCCGCCTCCTGTATTACCTGCTGAGTATTGCTCTGTCTGTCTCATAGCGTATTGCATCTTTAAAAGGTTTTCCTTTGCTTCCTTGTTTTTAATCGCACCCGGCGTTACATTTGAAAGCTGTTCAAGCATTTCATTGTATGATTCAAATCTCCGTTTGTCATCTCTTGAAAGCTCGCCTTCGCTTGCCTTGTTCCTCAGCTCCTGCATTCCCTTGTAAATTGAAGGCGCTGCTTCATAGAGTGTTGTTTTTATTTCATCGATTATCCTGCCGTAGCTTGCAGGCGCCTCAACTGCCTGCTTTTTTTCTGCCAGAAGAATCTCCTCAAGATTTATCTCTTCAGGCGGCGCAGGCCTGACAGCCGGCTGGATGATTTTTATCTGCTCCTCTTCCTCTTGTTTTTTCCTTGCTTCTTTCTTTATTTCTTCCTTTTCAACTTCAACAATTGCGGTCTTTTCAGCCTCTTCAAGCTCTTTCTGCCTTTTTTCCACAGCTTCCTTTACACCCTTCCTAAGCTCCAGCAGCTTTTTTATCCTTTCAGTAGGAGGAAGCGTTTTTATCTCATCAAGCAGTTCTGCAAGCGTCTTTGCCATTAATGTATTGTATATAAAGAAGGCTTATAAACTTTTTCTCTACCAGCTCAGGAACCCGTGCGACTTCTTGTAATTTTTGTATGTCTGGTACAGCGCGAATGCTATGTGCCCTGCTGCAATCTTCTTCTGTTTTTCTTTTTCAAATTCAGTCGGCCCTTCTTTTCCCTTCTTCTTTTCTTCATTTCCAGACATCCCGAACAATTCACCAAATCCTTTGAAAACAGAGACAAACGGGTCAAGCGCGCTTTCAGCAAATCCCGGCTTCTTTTCTTTTTCCTTTTCAGGCAGTTTTTTCTCCGGAAATCTCTCTCCGCTTTCAAGAAGATATGCCTTAAGCTCGTCGCCAAGCGCATCCATTGCTTCTTTTAGTGTGCTGTCAATGCCCTCAAGCACTTCAAAATCCTGCGCCTCTCTGTATCTTTTGTAATTTTCAATTTCCTTATCTGTCCACACATAGGAGCGCAGTGTCATCACCATCTGCCCGACGTGAATCGGCCCGCGCTGGAACTGGTCTGCATTGTAATTCATTGAAGGCAGCGTCCTGTACTCGAATGTTGCAAGTATGACTGGCTTGTAGATGCCGGCAACTGTCTGCTTGCACGCAAGTATTTCTATATCAATAACAGATGTTTCAAACGCGGCAATCAGTTCAGGCCTCTTGAATTTCGATATATCTCCGCCGAGCCTTTGGATTGTCTTTAGGTAAGGTTTGAGCCAGCTTATGTAAAGCCTTATTGTGTCATAGTACTGCCTCAGCAGCTTGAGAACAAAAGTTTTTCTTGTCGAAAGCTCGTGATAGGTTTTTTCCTTCCAGATGTAGAACTGCGCAAGCTTTCTCTTGAGCACATCCTTGAAATGCTCGTTAAACTCCAGCTTTGAAATCCTCCCTGCAAACTCGTTGTCAGATTCTCCCGGCCTTTTTCTCATCCTGAAAAAGACATCAGGCAGTGCGACAAAGCCAACCTGCTGCGCAAGCCCGAAAACAGACGCAGGATTTTTTGTCCCGCCTTCAACCATTGTGACCCAGGTATCCTTCAGCGCCATCTCGGCGTTCTGTCCTGACTCGTCATTTACCTTGCTTTTTTCATAGTATTCAAGCCTTTCAGCCAGTATTCTTATTTCCCTGACGAGCTGGAAAAGCTGTTTAGTCATCTCGTGGATTCCCCTCAGGTAGCCGGCTGCCTTATCCTGCTGTGCTGCAAGCCTCTGCTGTATTGTTCCTCCAAGCGCAGAAACCTCTGCTGTTGTGAACACATCAGAAATTTTTTCAACCTTTGAGAAACCCTGGTCTTGCCTCAAATGGTGCAGAATCCAGAAATATGCTTCTTCTATTGAGGCAGCATAGCTCTCGTATACCATCCTGAAGCGCTTTACAGGCTCAGGATAATCTGTATCAACCTTTGGCTGCAGTCTTTCAACTTCTACTCTCTCTGCCTTTTTGAAGCCGAAATCCTCAAGTTTTGACAATGCAACACCTCTTTTTATAATAATATATGAGTGTTATTTAAAAAGTTTTTTAATTTGCTAATAGAACATGCGCAGCTAATCTTTTAGAATACGTTTCCAGCTTGGCTGGAAACTAGCCTAATATGACACTTGTAAAATAGTTTCTTTCCGCCCTAACGCTTTCTTTTCTAAAGAAAGGGTTTGTTTTAAACAGTTTTTGCAGGCAAAAGTTTAAAAAACCTATTATTCTCCTGTAGAGATATGGAAATGATAACACCGCACAGAACCTATAAGATTGGGCCGTTCTATTCATCAGAGGTAGAGATAACAGACCTTGCAAAGGCATGGATAGCAATTTCAGTTGCATTTGCAATAATCAATGTTGGTGTTTCTGCAGTATTCAGCATTAATTTTCTCATGTATTTCCTTCTCTCTGCGATAACCGTCGGGCTTGGATTTATTGCTCATGAGATGGGGCACAAGGTTATTGCGCAGAAATACGGCTGTTTTGCGGAATTCCGTGCAGATAACATGATGCTAGTTTTTGCGATTGTTCTGGCTATTGCTATTAGAATTGTCTTTGCGGCGCCCGGGGCGGTAATGATATCAGGACACCAGGTAGATAGAAAAAGGCTGGGTTATATTGGAGCAGCAGGACCAATTATGAGCCTTTCAATCGCACTGATATTTTTAATTTTATATCTTGTTTCAAATCCACTTTCTTTATTAGGTAAGGTTTCTGGATATGGATTTGCAATTAATTCATTTATCGCATTATTCAACATGATTCCATTTGGAATGTTTGATGGATATAAAATATTTCAAGGAAGCAAAATAATGTGGGTAGTTATGACTGCGATTGCAGGGATTGCGACCTGGTATTCAGGAGCTCTGTTTTAAAATTACCTTTTTTATTTATTGCCAGTATTCATGACTTTCTTTGCCGGAAGAATTTAATAAAAAATTAATAAAAATAATTACTGGTTCCCAGTCAGCCCTTTTCTTGTCCTTATCTGCTGGATTATCTTTCCCTGCAGTTCATCAGGCAGCCTTTCAAATGCCTGGTCTACCAGGAAGAATGTTGCCCTGCCTTCTGTTGCAGACCTTAATTCAGAAGTCATGCCGAACATCTCTGCAACAGGCATCTTTGCCTTTATCTTTATCATCTCGCCTTCCTGCTGTGCATCAAGCAGCTGTCCTCTTTTGTTTTGTATTAGTTTTGAAACATTTCCCATGAAATCTATCGGCGCTTCAAAGTCAAGCACCTGCACCGGCTCGAGCATCAATGGCTTTGCATTGAAAATCGCCTCTCTTATTCCGTCCCTTACCGCCGGAAGGACCTGCGCCGGCCCCCTGTGAATTGCGTCCTCGTGAAGCTTGATGTCAAGCAGATTGACTTTTACTTTCATGCATGGCTCCCTTGCCAACGAGCCTTTTTCCATCACCTGCTCAAAGCCGTCCATGACAAGCTCAATGACTTCGCCGATGTGAACCTCTCCCTTTGTCTTGTCAAGCAGGAGATTTCCGTTAAAGACCTCCCTGACTGCCCTTGATTCAATGGTTTTCATTCCTGCCTTTTCAAGAACTTCCCATAGTTCCTGCTCTTTTTTCTTCAGCCTTGCATTTGGTATGTCGCCTTTCTTGATGGCTTCTGTAATTCTTTCATCAACAGGCTCGACTGTGAAATAGAATTTGTTGTGCTTGTTCGGGGACTTTCCCTCTGCTGCCTGCGGAGTCGTGCCCACAATTGTTTCCCTGTAAACAACAATCGGCGGGCTTGTCTGCACATCAACTTTTTTCTCTGTCCTTATCCTGTTTTCTATGACTTCAAGATGAAGCTCGCCCATGCCGTGCATCAGGTGCTCGCCCGTTTCTTCATTGATTTCGATCTTTATTGTCGGGTCTTCCTTGTGAACCTGCCTCAAAACCTCTACAAGCTTCGGCAGGTCAGCTGGATTTTTAGCTTCAATTGCCTTTGTGACAACAGGCTCGAAAATATAAGTTATCTGCTCGAACGGAGTTGAAGGCTCTGCAGTTATTGTTTCGCCAGGCAAACAGTCTTTCAATCCCACAATCCCAATTATGTTTCCTGAAGGTGCGGCATCAATAAGCTCCCTCTTCGCCCCGTTGTAAATAGAAACCTGCTGGACTCTCACATTCTGCTTTGCCCTGTTCATGTAGACAGTATCGCCTTTCTTGACTGTCCCTGAAAATAATCTTCCTGCGCTTACTTCGCCTGCATGGGGGTCAACAACAATTTTTGTGACAACAAAAGCAAGCGGGCCTTTTTCGTCGCAGTTAACCAGCGCCTGACCCTGCGTGCCTTCAATCTCGCCCTTCCAGATTTTTGGAATCCTGTATTTCTGCGCATCCATTGGATTTGGATGGTGCTTTATCGACATGTCAAGAATAACCTTATGCAGCGGCGCCTTTTGCGCGAGCGCCTTGACAGACGACTCGTCCCCGCCCTTGCTGTAAACTTCAATGACATCCTTGAATGTGACACCTGTTTTTTTCATGTAAGGGATAGACAATGCCCACTTGTGGGCAGCTGAGCCGAATGCAACGCTTCCTTCATTGACATTGATTGCCCATTTTTCCCCGTACTCCTCCTCAGCAATCTGCTTTATCAGCCTGTTCACGAATTCTATTATCTTGAGAAACCTTTCCTGCATAGCTTCAGGCGTAAGCTGCAATTCCTTGATTAGCCTGTCAACTTTGTTTATGAAAAGAACCGGCTTTACTCTTTCTCTCAGCGCCTGCCTCAGCACAGTTTCTGTCTGCGGCATGACACCTTCAACAGCACAGCACAGGACAATTGTGCCGTCGCAAGCTCTCATGGCTCTTGTTACGTCCCCGCCGAAATCAACGTGCCCGGGCGTGTCGATCAAGTTAATTAAATACTCCTCTCCTTCGCACTCGTGGACCATTGAGACGTTTGCAGCGTCAATTGTTATTCCCCTTGCCTGCTCGTCTTCGTGAAAATCAAGAACGCACGCCTTTCCGGCAAGCGCCTCTGACATCATTCCGGCGCCGTATAGAAGATTGTCTGAAAATGTTGTCTTTCCGTGGTCGATGTGGGCAGAGGTGCAGATGTTTCTGATATTCTTCTTATTGCCCATAATCCTCATGACCTTGTCAACCATTTTTTCTGCCATTTTATACCTCGTTAGCTCTTCTGTAAATCAAATCTTCTTCTATTCTTTTGTAGGGATGAAGTTCATTTTCATTGAACCAGACATTTATTTCCCTCAGTCCCTCGTCCTTTGTTCCGGAAGCATGGACTATGTTCTGTATTGGTCTTCCTGAATTGTCTGACAAATAATAAGAATCAATTGTGAAGTCGCCCCTTATTGTTCCCGGAGCTGCGTTCTGCGGATTCGTATCCCCGATAAGCGACCTTATCTTCGGCACAGCCCTGTGCCCTTCAACTGCAATCGCCACTGTCGGCGACATTGATATGAATGCGATTAATGCCCGCCTTACCCTCTTGCCGATTTCCAGCGCCGTTTCCTTCACAGGCCTTCCCTCTTTCAGCGCATTTGCAATCGCCTTCTCGCCTGTGCTTTTCATCCACGCTTCGTCGTCTGCGTAGTGCTCGCCTGCAGTTTTTTCATCGGCATAAACCATCTTCAGGCCGATTATTTTCAGCCCGCATCTTTCAATCCTTGAAATCACTTCGCCGACCAGTCCCCTCTGAACACCATCTGGCTTTACAAGAACAAGCGTCCTTTCAATCATTATTTATTTCACCTTCTTTGTGACCCACTTGACAGCGTGAGGAGTTCTTCTCAGCTTGATGAGATTCTTCTGGCACTTGTTTGAGCAGAAATAAAGCACCTTGCCGTCATTTTTCACGAGCATTTTCCCTGTGCCGGGTGTCAGCTCGCGCTTGCAGAAATCGCATTTGCTCATCTTCTTCCTCCTGTTAGAGGCCTTGCCTCGAATTCCGTTTCCCTAAGCATCAAGATATCGCCAACTTTGATAGGCCCTTTTACGTTTCTTCTCAGGATTTTGTTTGCGTCCCTTCCGTCAAGGACTTTGCATCTCACCTGAATTGCCTCGCCTCTTGTTCCTGTCATTCCTATTACTTCTTCGACTCTTGCAGGAACTGCATCGCTGCTTCTTGTCTCTGTGGCAAACTTTCTAGTGTCCTCTCCCGCATTATCCTTTCTTCTTTGTTCTCCCATTTTATGTCCTCTGGAAATAAAACGGACCAGCAAATTTTAAATTTGCGCTGCCCATTTTTATCCTTTTTTCAAAGCGTTGTTTATTTCCTTGATAAGGTTCTTCGCATCGCCTTCCTGGACAACTGCAACACTCACTGTCGAAACAGTTATCCCTGCTGCAACGCCAAGCTCTTCCTTTGTCGGAACTTCGACATAGGGAACTCCTTTTTCCTGGCAAAGCAGAGGCAGGTGCATAACAATCTCAGGAGGGCTTACATCCTTTGCAACTGCAACAAGCTTTGCAAGTCCCTTCTCAACAGCCTTTGTAACCTCATTCGTGCCTTTCTTTATCTTTCCGGTGTTCCTGGCTATTTCGATTGCTTCAAGAGCCTTTTCAATGATGTCTTTTTCTGCCATTTTAGCTACCTCTTAAGTATGCCTTAATCGAGAACATTTCGCCTCATTCGAACATTTGTCCTCATTAGTCATAGGCTTTACATCTGGGGAAAGGAGGTTATTTATAAACATTGCTGTTTAAAATAGTGCGATTTGCGACCTAGCAAAAGCATGGCCGCAGTTCTCACCGCAAAAATTTACTTAACCTTTCCAAGTATTCTGCAGACTTTTGTGCCGCATTTTGGGCAGACGCCTTTGCACATTTTCATCTTGTTCTTGCTGATGACTTCCTTGGCGTCCTTTATGTCTACCTGCTTCTTGCATTTCATGCATCTTGCTGTTGGCATTTTTGCACCTCTTTTGGTTTTTTTTGGATTATGGCAGTCTTCTTAGCTGTTTAATTAAATAATCATCCGCTCCCTTTGGCTCTTCTTTCTTTTTTTCTTCGGCAACTGCTTCCTTTTTTTCCTCTTTTGCTTCTGTTGCTTGGAGCGCCTCCTGAATCTTGTTCATGTTGTCTTCAGGTATCTGCTTCTGCGCCCACTCAAAGCTCATCCCGTCGTCCTTTGACCTCGGGATGATGTTGATGAGGAAGTGGGCGTGCTTTTGCCCGGCGACAACGCCGTTCTGCACTATGATGTTTGTGCCTTCTGCGCCGACTGCGTCATAGAGCAGCGAAGAGAGCTGCTGGCTCACGAAAAACATTTTTTCAACTGTTTTGTCTTCGAGCTGTGTTATTATCTGCAGGTGCCTCTTCGGCGCAACAAGCGTGTGCCCGTGCACTGCAGGCGTCGGGTTGAGGAAGGCGATGATCTCATCGTCCTCGTAAATCTTTTTCTGTTTCTTCTCGATTAAACTGCATATCAGGCATGTCATTCGAACATCTTTGTTATCCTGTCGAGGTCTATATTTTTTGGCTTCTTTCTTTCTTCAAGCCTTTGCTCGACGCTTTTCTCCTCTTTTTCTTCTTCAAACTTCTGTTCAGGAAAATAATTCAAAACATCCTTTCTTAGTTTGCTGCAGAGCGCATCGACGTCATCTATTTTTGCCTCTTTCTCGGCAATCTCAAAATTTATCCCGTCGCCCTGGAACCTCGGAATTACATGCATTATGAAATGAGGCGCCTTCTGCCCTGCGATTGCGCCGTTTGCTATGAAAATGTTCAGCCCTTCAGGCCTCAACACCCTGAAAATCAGCTCAGAAAGTTTTTTTGCAACAAGCCCGAATCTCTCAGCTGTTGCTTTCGGGAGCTGTGCAAATATTGCTTTGTGCTCTTTCGGCATAACAAGAAGGTGCGCAGGGTTCGCCGGATATATGTCAAGTATTGCAGTAATTAATTCATCCTCATATATTTTTTTAGAAGGCATCTGCCCTGTTGCGAGGTTGCAGAATATGCATTGCGTTGCTTCCATATACTGCGTTAATATACTAGTATATATAAAATTATTTGTTTTAATATTGTAAATAATCTTTTTAATGAAAAAGCTTAAATAGATGTATTCAATACATACTCAAAACTTACTTAGAATGTATTGAATATGAAATTTAGGAAAACAACAATCACAGTACCTGAAGAACTCTATATTGAGATAGAAAAAGCAATAGCTTCTGGACTTTATACTAATATCACAGACATAATAAGAGCAGGCATAAGAAGAGAGCTGCTTGCGATGAAAGAATTGAGGTCAGACTTATCAGAGAAAAATAAAAAGGTTTAAATTGAAATAGGATATAAAAAACAAAAAAGGTGTTTAGGAATTGGCAATAAGTAAAAAGGCAAGGCTTGGCTTGGTGATAGCTTTAGTTCTGATAGCACTGCCTGCTGTGTTTGCTGCAACATTCGGAGTATTTACAGCAACGCCGCCATACGTCAGCAACGGCACCACATTAAATTTCAAATATGCGGCACAAACTCTTGGTTTGAATGTCACAGTTAACACATTCAAAATCAATGCAGGCACACCCACGCTCAATCTTACAGACCCGAACAATGATGCTGTCTATGAAGGAAGCATATTAGTCACTTCAACAGAAAACGAAAATCTGACAATAACAACAAACGTGTCAGCAGGCGCAAACTTATCCACAGCAGAGACAAATGTTATTCTTGACAATACGCCGCCGAACGCCTCCATAGCAATATTCGATGAGAACAATGATGGGATGACAACAACAAAGGAAGTGACATTGCTTCTGAATTATTCTGATTACATGACAAATCAGCGGGGATTGGGCTGGGTAACCCCTGTAAACAGCCCGACACCTGAAACTTCGCAGAGCACAAGGAGCGCTTTCTCAATGGTGTATGACAGCAGCAGGCAAAGGTCTGTTATTTTTGGAGGCAAGGTAAGTCCTTCATATCAGGATATTTATTTGAACGACACGTGGGAGTATCTGGAGCCAGCGCCTTATCCTTATTACCATGCTTCTTATGCTCCGCTGGTCTACGGCGGCAGGGACTATATTTCTGTTGGGTACGTTATAAGCAATTATCTTCTTGGATCCCCAGAAATAACTGCGGACAACAGTACTGTGGACTTGTCAGGCACAGAGAATATTTCAGTTGCGCTGATAAATAGTTCAGGCGCTTATGCAACTGTTTATTTATACAGCTCTTTTGCCAGCAATTGCACAGCTGTTGAAAACTTTTTTGCATTAAGCGGATTATCTGCTGATTGCGTTTACTTTGATGCGAATGCCTGGCAGGCAAACGGCGCAGGAAGCGACTACACCTGGCAGAATCCCCTGTCATTGGTGTCAGGTGCAACAAGCCCGCCTTATTTGGAATATGCAGGCACAAAATCAAAGACAAGTTGGGAAAAAATCAATACAGCAAACGCACCTTCGCCAAGGGCAAATTATGCAATGGCTTATGATAGTTCAAGAAACAAGGTTGTATTATTCGGCGGTTCGTATTATAACAGTAGCGGATACAACACATTGTATTACAACGACACCTGGGAATACGACGGCACCAACTGGCAGAAAATAACCACAGCAAACGCACCTGAGCCAAGAAAAGTTGTTGCAATGACTTTTGACAGTTCAAGAAATAGGATTGTGCTGTTTGGCGGATACAACGGAAGCGCCAATTTTAATGATACATGGGAATACGACGGCACCAACTGGCAGAAAATAACAACAACAAATGCCCCAAACGAATGCTGGGGAAGTGATTTGCCTCATATGGTTTATTATCCTTCAAGGGACAGGATTTTTTTCGATGGTGAAAATGGATGGGAATACAACCCCAACAATACCACCTGGACGCAGCTTTCTTTTGGCGGAAGCAGCGGCAGCTGCGGGGCAAGGCTGGCTTATGATTCTTCGCTTGACCAGATAATAATTCACATGGGCGGAGCGCTTGCGGTTTATAACGGCACCACCGGCGGTTTAGTAAATGCAGTATTTTATCCGATACAGGCGCCTGTTGTTTATGACCCAGTAAGAGAGGTTGGCATCATTTATTTTGGTATTATAACTTGGGAATTCTCGCTGAAGGAAACAGCCATTCCAATGACAACTCGGTATTCCTGGCAGAAAATAACCACCACAGGCAGTAGGCCGTCGCCAAGAATCTCTACAATGTATTTTGACCGCAACAGGAACAAGGTTGTCCTTCTCGGCGGAATGAATACAGGAGTTGCAGGCTCATACTGCATCGATGGTTCCTGGGAATATGATCCTGCAACACATGCATGGCAGGAAATTAATGTCAGCGGAATAGGAAACACCACAATCATGTGCCACCATGCTTGGAATTCAAGGGACTGGACCTATGACAGCAAAAGGGACAGGGTTGTTGCATTTTATTATGACAGAAGCGGATCTGGCGTTAACATGAGCAGGACAATTGAATGCGACATTCCCGCAAGAACCTGCACAGAAATCAGCAGTGCAAACCAAATCCCGCCCGGCTCCAGCGATCCGTACTTGATGATTTTTGACAGCGATAAAAATGTGGTAAAGCTTTTCGGGCCGACGAATACACAGGTTTGGGAATACGACGGCGCTCAATGGCGTTATGTGGCTTCAACAACCAACCCGCCATTTGGAGGCACAATCCTCGCAGGCGCAGATTACATACCAAGCATTAATGGAATATTATTTTTTGGCGGAATAGGCTGGATTTATTTCCCAAGCCTGACCTACAAGTATACTGATCATTGGGCGCTGGTTAATACAGTGAACAACCCTCTTCCAAGAGTAAGGCCTTCGCTTCTGTACGATTCAATCAGGCACAGGGCAGTCATGTTCGGAGGTGGAGACTATGGTCCAATGACCTATTTTGATACCTGGGAATTCTATGACACTACCTGGGAGCCGGCATCAACAGTTGGCTCGCCTCCAGTAAATCCAGGTCCTTATGGCTCTGTCTTTGATCCTGTAAGAAACAAAATAATTCTCTTTGGAGGAACTAATGCCAGCTCTTCTATAATATATAATGACACCTGGGAAGCAAGCATCACAACAGGAAACTTTGGAACGTACACAAGCCCAACAGGAGGCACAATGCAGATGTCAAACATAGGAGGAATAAAAATTGAGATTCCTGTCAAGGACTGCAGGTATAGGAATGAGGTTGGCGAGTGGACAGAATGGGTTCCATGCATGCCGACAATGGCGTGGGTTCTTTCAGGCGGCTATGGCTACAAGACAGTTTACTATCAGGTGAGGGACCAGGCTGGAAACATCGCAGAAGACAGTGATACAATTTATTATTCAGTGAACGGGACAGCGCCACAGATTAATGCGACGCTCGCGGTTTACGACGAGGGAGACTGGAGCAATCACAACAGCTCGCTGTATGCCCACTGGATAACTAATCTTGCAGGAAACTTCACTTACAGCTACAGAATAAAGGATGTGACAGCGTCAAGCTACATAAGAGGATGGACTGGTGTAAGTTCTGCAATGTTTGTGAATGCAACAGGACTGGCATTGACAAACAATCACAATTACACATTTGAAGTGAAGATGTACAATGGAAGCGGGGATTACAGCTGGGAAAATATTAGCACAATAGGTGCGCCAGATAAAAGAACAAACCAAGGCATGGTTTATGACTCCAATAGAAACAGGATTATTGTGTTTGGAGGGTATACAACTGGAGCAGGTTTCAAAAATGACACTTGGGAATATAATCCTGCCACAAGCACCTGGACTGAAATAACAACAACCAGCGCACCAGAGGAAGGCAGCAGTTACGGAATGGCATATGACAGCAGCAGGGGAAAGGTTGTTCTTTATGGCGGACAAGACATCTCCCAAGAAAGTCTTAACGAGACTTGGGAGTACAGTCCTGCTGCAAGAACCTGGACAAAGATATCAACTTCAACAAATCCGCCAAGATTAAATGGTCCTGCAATGACATACGACAGCAGCAGGGGAAAAATAGTGATGTTCGGCGGCTGCATGAATGTCTCGCTTAGTCCTTTCGTGCTTAGTTGTTCTGACCAAACCTGGGAATACGACGGAATTAATTGGGTTAACGTAAGCACAGCAACTTCACCTCCAAACAGGTACTGCGATAATGGAATGGAATTTGACAGTTCAAGAAATAAAGTCGTCTTGTTCGGCGGCATAAACAAAACAGGAGGCTCGGCAAACTTTTTCAGTGATACATGGGAATTCAACGGCACAGATTGGAAAAAGATTAATCTGGCAAGTCCTGCGGCGCGTTATTCCCAATCAACAGCTTTTGACAGCTCGACAGGAAATGTGGTGATTTTTGGCGGATTGATATCAAGTGGAAACACAGTAAATGACACCTGGCTGTTCGATGGAACATCCTGGACACAATTGAATCCAGCAAACGGGCCTCTTGGAAGATATCAGCAGGGCATGGTCTTTGATAGTTCAAGGAATAAAATCGTGATGTTCGGCGGATACAACAATCCTACATCTACTCGCTTCAACGACACCTGGGAGCTTTCAACAGACATAACAGAAATTGCAAGCGATTTATCCGACGGAATCAAGATTGATACAATACCTCCAACAATAACACTTACGTCTTCAACGCATCCAAATCAAAATCTGACTTATTACAGCACAGCTGTGAGCTTCAGCTGGACAGCGTCTGACACGCCTTCGGGCATCTACGGCTTCAGCTACCTTATTGACTCGAATCCGACAACAATGCCTGACAATGCAATAGAGCTTCCTGCATCATCGACAGGGATGACAATAACAGCTCCTTCGGGAACAAGCTGGTTCCATTTCAAGACACTTGATAATGCAGGCAACTATGTTGTAAGGCACTATAAGCTCACGATTGTGGCAGCAGGGGCAGTCAATGTCATGCTCTATCCTCATGAATCACCGACAAAAAAAGATTTGATAGATTTGAAAGGAACAATCAGCCAGAATGTGACAAACATGACTTTGTTTGTCAACGGCATTGCAAGCAATGTTTCAGTTGAATTAAAGCTTGTTGATTTGGAGTTTGAATTCAATAACGTATCCATACCTGCCGGAATAAATTCAATCTATGCAGTTGCCTATATTAATGGTTCAGCTGTCGGAACGTCTAACACAATCTACGTCAAGAGAATATCGAAAACAAGGGTTGATGTGACAGAGCTGACAATAGAATGCAGCGGCTGCAGCGTCTCGAATTCAAGAATAGTTTACGGCACTTCATCAGACGCGATACCTGGCACTTCAAGATATCCAAAATACGGCGCAGGCACAAACACAGGCGGAACACCTGTTGCAGGAGGAAAGGTAACAGGTGCAGTGGACTCAGACACATTCATTTTCGTAACAAAGCCCGAAGCGCCCCTTAGCGAGAGAAACAAACTGCTTGAAGACAGGACATTGTTTGACAAAATCAGCCCATCGATGGGCTTTGACCTTAACCCTGATGAATACCAACTAAACATACTTTTGAACTATGCGGACCTGCTGATTAGCGGAAAAGATTATGTGCAGGAGGGAAAATACACGCTGGTGATAAAGAACAACGGGCTGGCAAACGGAGTGCCGAATGTTTCAATAGAGATAATATGAACAAAAAATCACAGATGTACATAATTATTGCAGTGCTGCTGATTTCAATGGCGTTTGGCACAGTCCTTTCAACAAAATCAACTGTGAAACCAGAAAAAGAATTCACCGAGCTGTGGAAAAACTATGTGAAAGAGGCTCCGTTCGCGGCGAACCAGGGGAAGTTTGAGGATTTCACACAGAAATTTGCAGAGTTTGCAAAAGCAAGAGACAAGAATTTCAGGTTTATTTCAATTTACTCATCGCAGTCAGGAGTTTATGTTTACAACGCATACGGGAAAACAATAAATATAAATAACCAGCTCCCGTTACAGGACAATGAAGCAGGCAGCATAAACAGGACGGGAAAAGTGGCTGTAATAACTGACGAGGATATTTATTATTTTTCAGCGCCGGCAGGCAGCATAAAGGCAATATTCAAGACTGAAAGCAAAACAGCAAAGAGGGTATATGTTTATGAATAAAAAAGGCGTTTCACTTTGGATTGAATTTGTACTGCTGATGGGTTTTGCAGTGGCATTGAGCATTTTCCTGAACAACTGGATGAAGGATTACACAACAGAAACAACGCAGAATATCAAGGACAGGCATTACAGCACAGAATTGTGCGACAGCGTTGCAGTCTCAATAGATGGGGCCTGCCAGGCCAATTCAACACCGATAAATTTATATATCAATGTAACTAACAGAGGTAATTTAAGAATTACAAAACAAATATTAAGGATATACGACAATTTAACAACGCTTGCAAACTGGGAAGTGATTGAAAGCACACAAATAATAAAACCCGCGCGCATGAAGCGCATATCAAACATTTCCTCGCTTGATTCCGTTGGCTACATAGAACTTGTGCCTGTTACAGCGAAAGGCGACCTTGAAATTGTCTGCCCGGAAAAGAAGGCAATGATAAGCAACGTAAAGAATTGTTAAAAGAGGTGCAAAGTGAAAAAGACACTTTCAAACATAGAAAAGGAGATAATTGAGGTTGAGGTTGAAAAATCAAGGCTTAACCGCGAAAAGGCGATGCTTGTCCTCAACAAAAGCCTTTTCATATATTTCTGCTTTTTGTTTGTTGCTGTTATCGGATTCATCAACGCATACATTTCAAAGAACATGCTTAACGTACTCATAGTTGTGGGTCTGCTTGCCTTGATAATCGGCACAGTTCCTTATGTCAGGACAATGAAGGCAGAGGAAAAAAAGCTTGATGATATAATAAGGGGGCTGAAAAGATGATGTCAAAAAAAGCAGTATCTCCACTGATAGCGACAGTCCTGCTTATAGCATTCGCAGTTGCGCTTGGCGCAGTTGTCATGAACTGGGGCAGAACCTATGTTGAGGACACAGCCAAATTCGCAAAGGACAAATCAAACACTGAAATCAAGTGCACCACCGACGTGAAGCTGGAATTTCTGAAGGTCAAGGATGAAAAAAGGCTTTGCTATTCAAACACAACAGATCCGAAGTACATGGAATTCTTTGTTGAAAATGACGGCACGTCAGATATCTATGATCTTCAGGTCAACTTAATAGGTTCTATAGATGTCAACACAACAGATATAAATCTTGAAAAAAATCCAATACTGCGTTCAAGGGTATACAAAGTGGCTGAATTGAACTATAGTGATGAAATAGGAACAATAGAACAGATCAATATAATACCAAAAATAAAAATTGAAGGCAATATTATTTCATGCCCTTCAAACTCACTGGTTGAGACAGACATCCACGAATGTGACTGAAGGAAATGCCAGAAAGAAAAATAACAATAACGCTTTTTCTTTTCGCGCTTTTTGTCTTTTTAGGAATATTCATATTCGTGCTAGGCTATACGACAACAACTTCTGGCGGGAACTACAGCTCGGAGGTATCAAAATCCTCAATCGAGTGCGCAGGGATAACATTCAGGATTGTCGGCGATTCGATGTCATATGAGGATAATATCCTGGCATTTAGAGTCGAATCATTCGGCGGAGGCTCGGCCGCAAGGCTTGTTGTATCCGCAGGCAATGAAACAAAGTACACGCCCCAAATGGATTTCAGGGCAAGGGTTGACAGGAAGATAAAAATAAGCAACATTACAATAAAAGATAAATTCACAATATACCCTGAAGGATGCCAGTCCTATAATGTTAAGGAATGCGATTTGAAGGATTGCATCATTTTAAAATAGCGCGAAAGATATATAAAAAGAAGAAAACTATTCTTGCAATATGCACAAAAAATCACAGGTTTGGATTTCAGCAGTGCTTTACATACTTATTTCTGTTTTCATAATGGTGCTTGTGCTTGAAGCGCTGACACCCGTATTGGACAGCATAAAAGACAAATCTGTTTTTGTGAGGATGAAGGACGCGTTCCTGAGCATAAACCAGCAGGTGAGGGAGGTTGGCCTTGAGGGCAAGGGCTCCCAGCGCATGATACCAATAGAAGTTTACAAAGGAACATTAACAGTTGCGGACAATGTATTGAAGTGGGAGATGGATACAAAGGCAGATATATTGGAGCCGAGAACACAGAATGAGCTTGGGAATGTGCTGGTAACAGCAAACGCAGAGGTCAGCGCAGCAGAATATAACAATTCATTCATTCTTGAAAATTCAATCATCAAAGTTAATTTCTCAAGGCTTGGCTCAGAAAACAACTACACAAATTTCACTTCCGACCAGATAATTAATTATATTTATTACAAGACGCAGGATACGGAGACAGAGGTTGCATCGCCGTCAACCCGTCTTTTCAAATTCTATGTCAATGGTGAGGATGGGTCAGCATCATCATTAGATACTGGCTACTCTGAAATCGGCAAAACAGGGAACTACCTGGGCTATTCGACTGTAACAGTTCATGTAAAAAATTCAACATTTGACAAAGAGTATGACCTTGTTTTCACGCTTGATTCTGAAGCTGACTACTTGATAGTAGAAGCACAGCCAATTATCTAATATTTGATTAATGTACGAAAAGTTAATAAATACTTTTTAAATATTCTATACAAAAGAGGTGTAAGATAGGTGGCACTACGGTTTTTAGGTAAAGGAATGATTGCAAAAGCGCCAGCTTTAGCTGCAGAAGCGCCAAAAGAAGAGGAAAAATCAACAAGCACGTTCTACATTGATTTAAGACCCAAGATAATAACACTTCCTGAAACAGAAGATAAAACAAAAATAGACATAAGATACCCGCTGATTCCGCCTTACTCATTTGCCCACATTTATTGGGATGAAACAGACAAGGAGCTTATGTATTCTGTTGAGGAACCGGTGCTTTCTGACACTGAAAAAGAGCTTCTCGAGCTTCTCCAGATAGGGCTTGAGGAAATGATAAACATAAGCTTTGTAAAAACAAAGACAACTCCGGCGATACTGAAGTACCTTGAGAAGAGCATGCAGTCGATACTGCTCGAGCTTGGAATAAGAGTTTCAGAGGAAACCTACAACAAGCTGATGTATTACATTTACAGGAATTCAATCGGGCTGAATGAGATTGAGCCCATGATCCGCGATTATTACATAGAGGACATAGAATGCAACGGCGACGGCTTTCCGCTTTACATTGTCCACAGGAAATATGCAAACCTAAGGACAAACGTGACGTTTCAAGAGAGGCAGCAGCTTATAGATTTCGTTGAAAAGCTTTCACAGCGTGCAGGAAGGTATGTCTCATACGCAAAACCGCTTCTTGACGGAACACTTCCGGACGGCTCAAGAGTCAATGCAACTTATACAGAGGACATCACGACAAGAGGCCCGACATTCACGATAAGGAAATTCACAGAGGAGCCCTGGACCCCAATACATTTGATAATGTTCAACACAGCAGACGCGCTTTCAGTTGCGTACCTCTGGTTTGCGCTGGAGCACAAGCTGAACATAATGACTGTCGGGGAAACAGCCTCAGGCAAGACAACATTCATGAACGCGATATCGCAGTTCATACCGCCTGAAGCAAGAATATGCTCAATTGAGGATACGCGCGAATTGAACCTGCCCCACATCAACTGGCTGCCTTCTGTCACAAGGGCGGGCTTCGGAATACCGACTGTTCTTGGCGAGCAGTACGGCGAAATAACATTGTTTGATTTGCTGAGGGAAACATTCAGGCAGGCGCCGGATTATGTCATTCTTGGGGAAACAAGGGGCAAGGAAACATTTGTCTTGTTCCAGGGAATGGCATCAGGCCACCCATCACTCGCAACATTTCACGCAGGCTCTGTTGCAACAATGGTCAAGAGACTGGAGACGCCACCTATCGAATTACCCGCTTCTCTAATTGAATCTCTTGACATTGTTGCTGTCACAACGCACATAAAGACGCCTGAAAAAAGCTTCAGGCGAATGACTGAGATGGTTGAGATAATTGAGGTTAGTGCCGGAGGAGGAATGGAAGGGATAAAATCAAACAAGCTGTTTGAATGGGATCCTGCAAAAGACAATTTCAAGTTCAACGGCAATTCAGTTGTGCTGAAAAAAGTAAATAAGAACACAGGAACGCCCATCAGCGAGCTTGAAGCAGAAGTAAAGATAAGGCAAAAACTCCTGCAGAAGATGGCTGACCAGAAAATAGCAGGATTCAAGGAAGTTGCTGAAATAATAAACAGCTATTACAAAGATAAAAAATCAGTATTGAAAAGATTTGGTTTATAGGGGGGTTAAAATGGATGGATTAGGAGAAAAATCTACAGGCAAGACAGTTGCAATTGTCGTGCTTGCATTTGTATGCCTTGTTTTAATTGGTCTGCAGTTCCTGCAGAAGGGAGCATTGAATAAAGCGCCAAGCTATGATAAATTTGCAGGCGTTACAAATGACAGTTTTGAGTATCAGAACTATAAAATGTGTGTAAACACCTGCGGAAAATGCGAAGTCAACTGCAAAGACTCGCTGCTTAGGGATTCTGCGATGAATAAACGCGATGAAAGCTTCTGCAGCCAGATGAGCGAAGAATGGGCGAGAACAAGCTGTGCAAACAGCATCTACAGCGCAAAGGCGCTCGCTGAAAAAGACAAGAGCTACTGCGAGAAAATCACCGAGGAGCTAATGAAGACAGACTGTACAGCATCAGTTGTAACTGAGCTTGCGGTTGCGCAGGAGAATATCGAGCTTTGCAATCAGGCGCCCGAGGGGCGCGCAGACAGCTGCAAGGAAAGCTGGCATTACAGAATGGCGATAAAGAATGGTGATGAAAGCCAGTGCAGCCAACTTGCGAACACAATGTCACAGGATATGTGCAGGAATGAAGTTAAAATGGCAAAGCAGATGCAGATGCCAACAGCACCGGCATCCGCAACTCCGCCAGCAGCAGTACCAGTGCCTGCGCCAGCACCGGTAACTCCACCAGCACCTACGCCAGAGGCAGCTCCATGAAAGACACAATAAAACAGCTGAGGGGAAACATGGAAAAGTTGCTGGTAGTATCTGACATGTACGATGAACTTCTTGGCAAAAGAGTAAACAGCGGCAGCGAAGCTGAAGAAGCAATGATAAGATACAATTATCTGAAAAATAAGGTTCTTCAGTTAACAGCAGAGAGCAGGAGGCTTGTGAGAACAACAGAAATAAAAGACAAACCATGAAGAACATAAAGTCTGATGTCAGAAATGTGCTTGAACTGCTGCGCGAAGTAGAGCTTTACGAGCACTACAAGGACAGCCTGATAAAGAATTCAACCACCCTGTTTGATGAATACCAGGGCGGGAAATACAGCTATTTTGAGTACAAAAAAAAGCTTGCTCAGCTTCTTAAGGGAAAATCAAAAAGGGAGTGGATTGCCGGATACAATTCTTACATTTATTCCCTGCTTAAGAAAATAGAGCTGCTTAATGCAAAAATATTCTACGAAACCTCCAAAGACAGGGAATATCTTGAAAAGATATCTGAGTTTGCGGCAAAAGAGACAGGAATGAGAATACCGACGCGCGAAATAATTGCAGAGGCAGCTGCAACCAGAAGACCGCAGGAAAAGAAAAGGTGGTTTTCGTGGTCCAGCAGGAAGCAAATCAGGCTGCCTGCGCCGCCGAAAGAAGCCACCACTAAACCAATACTATTGCCCTATGAGCGACTTCATCTTGAGAAAATCAAGACAGAAATGCCGCACATTAAATTTGTCCCGAAGGAATATCATATCCAGCTGAAAGAGATACATGTTCCTGAAATGAAGAAGCCTTCTGCGTTTGCAGGAATTTTCAGCAGGATAAAAGAGTCAGTCAGGAAGATATTCACAAAAAGAAGAAGAGAAGAAAAAATAACTGTTCCTGCAATCAAGCCGATTGAAGTTAAAAAAATTCCCGAGATTAAACCTTCTGAAGCAAAGCAAGTTATGGTTAAAATCGAAAAATCAGCACCCCAGAAGATTGAAGCGCCTCCCAAAATCGAAAAACCGGCATCGAAGCTTAAAAAAGAATTTGTTTTGATAAGCTTTTTCAAGGTTTTGTTTGGAAAGGTTCCCAGAAGACCAAAGGTGCCCAGGCCCACAGCCCTGGAAAAAGAAAAAAGAAGGTTTGTTTCTACAAGCGAGTATATAATAAGCATGGTTAAAAAGTTTTTCGGGATAAAAGAGATGACATACATCTCCGAAAGCACAGAGGTTCCGAAAAGGGCGCTTGAGCTAAGAAGGAAAAAACTTGTTCCGGTTACACCTGAATCTGCACCCAAGACAGCGATAGCAGAGGAGGCATCAAGGATAAGAAAGCTTCTGGAAGCGAGGGCCCTGTCAAAAATTTACAAGCCATCATTTTTGGGCTCGCTTGCGAACATATTTGTCAAAAGAATAAGCATTTTCCTGATTGACACATTTCCTGATTTCTTCAAGTATCTTTACAATGCACTGAGACTTGCAAACATACAGATGCTTGCCAATACATACGTCAACATAATGGTATTTGTATCAATGACTGTATCAATTGTTTCATTTGTGCTTTTCCTCTTTTTATTTTCAGCCCTTGGCAATCCCTTTTTTCTTGTGCTATTCAAATCGCTGCTGCTTACAATACTCACAACCACAATTTCGTTTATTTCATTTTATGGCTATCCCTTCAGCAAGATAAAGCAGAGAAGAAGAAACATAAGGACAAATCTGCCTTTCGCAATAAATCACATGGCTGCTGTTGCATCTTCAGGAGTTCCTCCCACTAAGATGTTTGAATTGATTGCAGAATCAGAGGAATACGGGGAGATATCAGTTGAAGTAAACAAGGTGGTTGAATACATAAATATATTTGGCTATGACTTTGTCACCGCCCTTAAGACAATTGCGCTGACAACACCTTCCCCCACATTTAAGGAATTCATTGACGGTATGGTGAGCACAATAGAGAGCGGCGGCGACCTTAAGACATACATGAGCGAGAAATCTGAAGAGGCGATGACAGAGTATGAGCTCGAGAGGTCAAAATATGAGGAAACAATTTCGACCTATTCAGATATTTATACAGGAATACTTATTGCTGCACCGCTTTTCTTCATAGCAGCATTATCCATGATAAGCTTGCTTGGAGGAACAGTGGCAGGACTGCCTGTTGACACCCTTGTTGTTGTAGGATCCTATATCGTCATTCCAATATTAAATATAGTATTCCTCATGTTCCTGCAACTGACACAGCCAGAGGTATAATGAAAAAGAATTACATCATCGGAATCGTTTTCGCGCTGACATTATTTTTCATAGACATACTGTTCTTTCGCACAACACCCTGGTTTATTCCTTTGCTTATTATTGTAGTGACCGTTGGATGGCTTCCTTTCTGGGTGGGATTCCTGGTAAAACTTGCCCACCAGCGTGAAATAGAGTCAAAATTCCCTGAGTTTGTAAGAAACCTTGTAGGTTCCATAAGGTCAGGCATGCCTGCACCAAAGGCAATACTTCACGTATCTACAATAGATTACGGCGCCCTGACACCCTATGTTGTAAAGCTTGCACACCAGATAGAGTGGGCAATCCCAATTCACAAGTCGCTGACAGTATTTGCAAACGAAACAAAAAACGCAGTAATCAAAAGAGCAATAGCTTCTGTGATAGAGGCAGAGATGAGCGGCGGCAACATAGAGGATGTTCTTGAAGCAATAACCTCATCTGTTGTTGAAATAAGGAGAATAAAGCAGAAAAGAAGGGCAGCTGCGAACACTCAAATAATCCAAAGCTATGTGATTTTCATGGTTTTCCTGGTTGTTATGATTGTCATACAGAACTTATTGATTCCCTACATGTCAAACCTTGAACAGGCGCAGTCTACAGTAGGAATTATGAAAACAGGATTCAGTGGGATGACAAAGACAGTCCACATTGCTTTCTCATCATTTCCCGCATTCGTAACTTCAGTTAGGGACTGGTTTGTCAGCCTTCACGGCGTGCTGATAATGCTCGCCTCGCTGCAGGGGCTGTTTGCAGGGCTTGTCATTGGAAAACTTGCAGAAGGCGCAGCGATGCAGGGCATAAAGCATTCTCTGATACTGATTACAATTGCTGTTTTCATACTTTCGCTGGCGCAGGGACTGTTATAAAACAAACCCCTTTTTCAGAGAAAAAGGCGTTAGGGCGGGAAAAAGCTATTTTACAAGTGTCATAATAATAAGCGCGTAACCGCGCGTGTTCAAAAAATGAAACTGACAATAAATATCAAGAAATCAATTGAACAAAATGCTTCTGACTATTTTGAAAAATCAAAAAAATCAAAAAAGAAAATAGAGACAGTCAAGAAAGTCATAGAGTCCCAGAAGAAAAAATTGGAAGAGCTGAAAAAGGGCTTTGCTGAAGAGGAGAAGACAAGAAAGGTAATTGTGCGCAGGGAAAAGGCATGGTACGAAAAATTCCACTGGTTCCTATCTTCTGACAATCTGCTCGTTATAGGCGGGAGGGACGCCACAACAAATGAGATTGTTGTAAAGAAATACACTGACAAGAACGATTTGGTGTTTCATACGGAAATGGCAGGTTCGCCGTTTGTTACCATAAAGTCAGCAGGAAAGATTCCGGAAGCGACAATCAGGGAAGCTGCAAGTGTCTGCGCAGCATATTCAAGGGCGTGGAAGATTGGCATTTCCCCGGATGTTTTTTACGTGGCGCCCGAGCAGGTGACAAAAACAGCAAAGCCTGGCGAATACATAGCAAGGGGCGCTTTCATGATTTATGGCAAGAAGAACTTTGTCAAGGACTTTGACATGCGAATTGCAGTGGGGATAAAAGAAGGGCAGGTAATCGGCGGACCGATAACAGCTGTCCAGAAGCATGCAGAGAAATATGTAATAATTGTGCAGGGCGATGTAAAGAAGTCAGACTTGGCAAAACAGGTTAAAAAAGAGATTGGCGGGGACTTGGATGAGATAATGCTCTTTCTGCCCGGAGACGGGAAGATAATCAAGAAGTAAGCTTCAAAGAAAGATTTTTATATTCAATGCATTTGTTTTTTAATATGTTTAAGAAAGATGAATTAAAACTGCTTTGGCCTTATTACACTTATTTGTTCTTTGAGCATTTCTTAGGAATAGCTCCGCTTGTTTGGGTTATTTATTTTAATCTCAAAGGATTTTCATTCACTGAAATCTCGATATCACTTGCCGTTTTTACTGCTGCTATCTTTATTTTTGAAATTCCAACAGGCGCCTTAGCTGATATTTTTGGAAGGAAGAAGACAGTGCTTGCTGCATTTTTTCTTTTTGGGCTGTTGCCTTTGACTGTGCCATTTATTGATAGTTTTTTCTGGCTTGTTGCTCTTTATGTTGCATGGGGTTTTGCAGCGACTCTTATTTCTGGCGCAGAAGACGCCCTGGTCGTTGACTTCTTAAGGCATAAAAAGAGGACAGACCTGATTGATGATTATTATGCAACATTTTCAAGTTTGTTGTCTCTGGGAGGGATTTTTGCCGGCCTTCTGCTCAGCGGGCTTCTTTTGATTTTTCCCACACAAAATACCTACACTTTCCTTGGCCATGCTTTTTTAGGGATAGATATTGTGTGGCTTGTCCAGGGCATAGGTATGCTTTTCGTCTCGCTCATAATATTATTTTTTGTCTCTGAAGCGCATTTCAAAAGAGAGAAAGAGGAGCATATCATTAATGAATTCATAAAATCAATTAAGGTTTCCAAAGAAGGAATCAAATACGCTGTAGGGCATCCTGTTCTTATCTATCTGATGATTGCTACGGCAATCGGATCGTTCGCATCTGAACTGTGGTTCACTGCCTACCAGCCATTTTTAGTATTAAACAACCTTGAAATAAAAACATTCGGCTTTCTTTTTACTATTGTTGCAGGAGCAGGAATTTTCATACCCCTGCTCGCAAAGCACCTGGCAGGAAAATTCAAAAATAAGAAAAATTATTTTGCACTTATAGTTTTTGCGGATTTGCTGTGGATTTCAGCTGTTTTTTTCTTTGTCGGACCTGTCCCTGCATTTATCTTTTATCTGATTACAGCAAACATGTCCCGCTTTGTCTACCCTATTTACTCGCCTTATTTCCAAAAACATGTTCCTTCTGAAATGAGGGCAACTATAACATCTGTTGACTCGATGTTTAGCGCAGCAAGCGCCACCATTTCGCTATTAATAGCAGGATTTTTGATTGACGCATTCGGCCCCCGAATGACAATATTTATATCTGCGTTCATTTATATCCCTGCAATAATACTGTTTTTGAGGATTAAAGATGATAATAAATAACAAGCAAATAAAGCAAAGCCTGATTAAGAAATTAGTGTTTGATATAAGGGCGAAGAAGGAATTGAGGAATGTTGATTCAGAAATTGTAAGAAGCGAGATAGTCAAGTTTCTTAAGCAGAGCCCGAAGACAGTTGCTTTTCTTGCGACAAACAGGACACTGAAGCAGTTTGAAAGGGCAGAAGATTACGCGGTTGTCATAAAGCATGTGAGAAGCGTCCTGAGGAAATCCTACGGCATGTTTGTTGTTGATGCAAGCCAGAGGGGAAATATTCTGGAGAGGATGAGAAGCTTGTCAGATACTGATGCACATACTGAAATGCTCCGGACGCACGAATCTACAAAAGAAAGGATGGCGATTTATCCTGAACTCTACGAGAAAATTTTCAAAATCACAGGAAAGCCAAAATCAATACTTGATTTGGGCTGTGGCATGAACCCGTTTTCCTACCCTTTCCTTAAGGCGCATCCTTCTTATTATGCTTCAGACATCTCAAAAGAGGACTGCAATCTGATAAACAGTTATTTCAAAAAAATCAATATTACTGGCGAGGCAATCCCGATTGACCTGCGGGAGATAGATAAGGGCAACATCCTGATGTTTTTTCCAAAGACAGATGTCTGCTTCCTTTTCAAAGTGCTTGACACAATTGAGACAACAGGGCATAAGCTTGCTGAAAAACTTGTAAATTCAATAAATTCTGACTTCATAGTCGCAAGCTTCTCAACAAAGACGCTTTCAAAAGAAGACATGAGGCACCCGTACAGGGGGTGGGTTGAGTTGATGTGCAAAAGATTAAACTTCGGCTGCATATTGATAGAGTTCGACAGCGAGATTTTCTACGTTATCAGCAAGAAATCAGAATTCATCTCAGCGTTCAAGGAAAAAGAAAACTTGATTTATGCTGATAAAAAATCTTCCAAACGCTAAACTTTCCTTAGCTTCGCTACAAAGAACCCCTCAGTCCCATTGTCCTGGGGCCAGATTCTGAGGCATTTCTTGACTTCATCTGAGTATGTTTTGCCTTCAAATTCTGTTATTGGCTCGCTTCTTTTTATGTCCAAATCAATCTTCTCGACTTTTGCGCCGTACTTGTTTACCAGGAAATCTACAACACATTCGTCTTCCTCTGGCTCCATTGTGCATGTCGAATAAACAATTGTTCCGCCTTGCTTCAAATTATTGAACGCTGTCACAAGAAGCTGTTTCTGGTTTGCAGACAGTCTCCTGACCATATCTGGATTCCACATCTCAATTGTCTTGATGCTCTTGTTTATTGTCCCTGTTCCAGAGCAGGGCGCGTCAACAAGAATCCTGTCAAATTCAAATTCCTTAAACCTGTGGCCCGGCATCCTTGTGATTATCTCATTTGTTATACCCATCCTCTGGACATTTACTGCCAATGCAGCAAGTCTTTCAACTGTTAGGTCATTTGTCACAAGCACACCTTCATTTTTCATGTACTGCGCAATCTGGGTTGTCTTGCTTCCTGGCGCAGCGCACATATCAAGGATTATTTCACCTGGCTCCGGCTGGAGGACAATTGGAGGAATCATCGAGGCAGCTTCCTGCACATAAATGTAGCCGAGAACATGCTCAGGCAGATTTCCAATATCCCTTCTTTCGCCCTCAATCCAGAATCCCTCCTTGCACCAGGGAATTTGCGTCAGCTTCCAGTTATTTGAAAGCCTTTTCTTCAAATCAGCAACAGAAATCTTCAAAGTGTTCACTCTGATTGATTTGCGCGGATAAGAAAGCGAATGTTTCCTGAATGCTTCAAAGTCAGTCAGCTTGCTGTACCGCTCTACAAACTTGTCCTTGAATACAACCTCATTTATATTGGGAAACGGCTCAAGCATGATTCTAGGTTGCAAGGTTGTTTTATAAATTTTATCACAAATCCAATATACATATAGCAATCCTTAAATATAAGTTCGGTGCATATAAGACACCATGCGAAATGGTGTTTGGGTGGGAATCGCAGTTGTTGCGCTACTGGCATTTCTCTTATTTCTTTCATTAGTCACTGTTAATACTTTTGTTGAAGTCAAAAAACAGGTGCCATACATAACCCAAGAAACAAGGTACTCTGATGAGCTTGTCAACGAGACAAAGCCGTATGGCGCCAGGGAATGCGAGAAAACAGCATACAAATATGAGCCAAGATTTACCCAGACATACGAGTCAATCAACGGCTCATTGTATAATGTCTGCAGGCTTTACGCAAAGAACATTGAAAGCAAGCCAGGCAATTTCACATTTTATGTTACTGTTACAACAGAAGACAGGACATATGACTATGGCGACATAAAAAAAGAAATAAAGCCAGGTGCTGAGGAGCTTTTCATGTGGGTGCAGAATGTTGCAACAGAGCATCCGATTTCCTGCGCATTCAAAGAAGGTGAAATACAGGAATTCCTCAGATGCGAATATCCGTATCCAAACTTTTACACAACAACACAGAGACTTGTGAAGAAAAATTACACCATCAATGTGACAAACTCTAAGGAAGAGACAGTTAATGAAACAAAGAAGATTTCTTTATTGAAGTGGATTCTCACTTAATAATCCCATACCCTATCAATCTAAATCTTGTTCCGATTCTTCTTGAAATTGTCACCCTTGCGCCCTTCTCAGCGCAGACAGGCAGTTTCAGGACGCAGTGAGCACCTTCCTTTCCTAATTTAGTAACAACCCCAACTGTTGTTCCAGCATTGACATTCAGCATCAGAGGCTCGTTCATCTTTACTGGCTCGACATCGACTTTGTCCCTGACGCCAACAACCCTCTCCAATAGATGTATCTCAAGCTCAAAATCATTCCAGATGGGCGGAAGCTTCCCTTTCTGTCCCACAACATTCCCAACAAGCTGATCTGACTTGACAATCGAAGGGTCAAGCTCTGTCATCAATCCGATTGAGCCGCCAGGCCTTACCTGCTTTACAGATAAATCTCCTGTCCTCAACGAAGCAATTTTTGTTGCTATTGGAATCCAGCTTGTTTTTCCCTCTTTCTCCAGTTTTCTTCCCGGCTTGAGCTCTATTTCATCGCCAACCTTGAAAATTCCCTGTGTCAATGCCCCTCCAAGAACTCCTCCAACCATTTTCGACGGCAAAGTTCCCGGCCTGTTTATGTCGAATGACCTTGCAACAAGCATAATCGTGTCCTTTTTCGGGTCACGCTCAGGCGTCGGCATGTATTCCTGTATCGCTTCCAGAAGAATGTCAATGTTTAATCCATACTTTGCAGAAATAGGGATGATTGGCGAGTTTTCATAGGGCGTGTCCTTGAGAAATGCCTTCACCTGCTGGTAATTCTTCACAGCATCCTCCTTGCTCACCATGTCAATCTTGTTCTGCACAACTATGATATTTTTAATCCCGATAATCTTGAGCGCCATCAGGTGCTCCATTGTCTGTGGCTGGGGGCACGCTTCGTCAGCGGCGATTATTAGCAGCGCGCCGTCAATTATTGTAGCGCCTGAAATCATTGTCGCCATCAGGCTTTCGTGCCCAGGCGCGTCAACAAGCGAGATTACTCTTTCGGGCTTTGATTTTCCGCCGCATTCGCATTCTTCCTTTGTTGTGTAGGTGCCGCATTTCTCGCATTTCCTTATAATAACATCTGCATAGCCCAGCCTTATTGTGATTCCCTTCTTGATTTCCTCAGAATGTGTGTCTGTCCATTTGCCCGACAGCCTTTCAGTTAGCGTTGTCTTTCCGTGGTCAACGTGGCCAACCAGTTCAATGTTTATTTCAGGCTGTTGTTCCATTATATCAACAATCCAATTATCAACAATATCGCACCCAAAATTATGACTGCATAGGCAATCAGCTTGTTTGTAGGTATATTTTTTATTTTGTCGAGCAAGGCTTTTGGGTCAAAACTTATTTTTTTGTTGTTCATTTTAACGAACCTCATGAGTTAAAATGTTCGCAAATCCTTGATTTGTGTCATCTTAGCCCTCTTTTTTCTCTTCCTCTTTCTTCTTATCCTCTCCTAAAGGCATCTTTCCTTCCTTAAGCACCTTCATGTTAACCTGCGCTGTCTTCTCGTAGATTGTGTTCGATGCAACGCTCTTCCTGATTTTTACGCCCCTTGCGTTTCTTTTCTTTCTCAGGCCGACACCCTCTGTTGCAAGTATCTTTTTCCTTCCGATTCCCTGCACATCCTTCCTCATTGGGAAGCCTGCGAAATCAGAGCCGCCGGTTACCTCGAACTCGTAGCCTGCAAGATCCATTGTCTCGCCTTTTATTTTGTCCCCTATCTTCAATCCCATCAGTCTTTTAGAATCTTCGTCCTTAAGGACCTTCTGATAACTCTTTCCTGTCTTTGGGTTAGAAAGCACAACTTTTATTTCTGCCATTTTTTCCTCCCGAGCCCTAGACTCCTGTTGGAATCACCCATTTAGGGCGGCTCAGCATTTTCTGTATGTCAGAAACGCGCTCGTTTCTGAGCATCCTAAAAATCCGCGCTAAACGGATTTTTATGATATAAAAAAAGGGTAATATTTTATAAAGATATCGTTATTTTTAAGGTATATGCCCCGGTGGCTCAGTCGGTAGAGCGCCGCCTTGGTAAGGCGGAGGTCGGGGGTTCAATTCCCCCCCGGGGCTTACCTATGAACATCCCAACTGGAAAAATAGAGAGCAACGAGTTCTACATAGGAGTAGCTTTCAAGAGGGCGAATGAAAGCGCAAGGCTGATAAGGCTGAAGACAAGCGGGTCAAGGCTGCAAAAATCGCAGATGGTTGAAACAATCAAGCTTGAAACAATCAAGGAAACGCTGTCAGACTTTCTTGAAAAAATACAGAGGGCATTTCCAAACTATAGGGAATTATCACCTTTCTACCAGGAATTGATAAAATGCTATTTTGATGTCGGCGACTTTAGGAAATCGCTGGCAGCGATGATGTGGGCGTCAGAGAAGATAAATGAATTCTACAAGATGTACAAGCATAAAATAGTGAAGTGCACCCAGCTGCAGAAAATAAACCAGTTCAGGACAGAGTTCTACGGAAGGGCTTCGTCAACAATGAGGCAGATAAACAAGAATCTCCAGCTTCTTGAGGAAGCAAGAAAAATTTTGAATGATTTCCCTGTCGTCAAGAAGATGAATACAGTCTGCATCGCCGGCTTCCCGAATGTCGGCAAGACAACACTGCTTTCAAAGCTCACGAAATCTAAGCCTGAAATTGCATCTTATTCATTCACGACAAAAAGGCTTAACATCGGTTACTCTAATGACATCCAGTTCATTGACACGCCCGGCACATTAAACAGGTTTGAAAAAATGAACACCATAGAAAGGCAGGCAGTCCTTGCAATGAGATATGTCGCTGACAAGATAATTTATATTTTTGACCTGACAGAAATCTACCCGATTGAAGACCAGCTAAAACTTCTGGATGTAGTGAAGGAATTCAAGAAGCCAGTTATAATCTACCTGAGCAAGACAGACATTCTTGATGATTACAAAGAATTTGCAAAAAAGCACAACGCAGTCACAACGATTGAAGAACTTAAACAAATACTCTCTTCTTAGTAACTGAATCGAATATGTCAATGTAGCATTTGCAGGGCATCTTTGTTGAAGCAAGCTTCATTGCTCTTTTCGCGTGCTTCAGATTCTGTTTGTTTACGTTTATCTGGAAAATCGGCTTTGTCTTATCAACCTGAGCAGCAATGCCTATGTTCTTTCCAAATGATCTTGCCATTCCTGTGCTCATTCTGTCTGCGCCTGCACCTGAAGCCAACGGATTCTCCCTTAGAATGTGATGCGGATAAACCCTTGTCTTAAAGTAATAATCATCCTTTGTCATGTTCTTTGCAAGAACTCTGTTTGAAGCCTGCCTTGCAGCTTCAATCGCATTGTCTCTTATCTGCAGCCTGGTTTTTGGCCTTATTAGTACAAAATACTCAAACTTCTTATTAGGATTGCCGGCTTCAAACCTCTGTATCCTTAATGTAGGCGCAACCCTGACATAGTTCTTTTTTGTGAATTTAGACTTTCGAGTATACGGTCTTTTCACGTTTCTGTAGCTCACGAACTTCCTTATTCTTGCCATATACTTGAAATTTAAGGGACTTGTTTTTAAATATTTCGCTTTAAAACGCCTAAAAATAGCGAAAAATTTATAAATAAACATTATATATACTTAATCTAGTTATTTTCAAAAAAACCCAGAGGTGAGAAAGTGAGCTTTTTAAAGAAATTAAGAAAGTACAAAAAAGCAGGATTAGAGCTTTCTATCAATGCAATTGTCATATTGATTATAGCACTGATAGTTCTAGGAATCGGAGTATTGTTTGTAAGAGGTATGTTTGGGAAGATTAGCGCAAAAGTTACAACCTCTATAACTGATACCGAGGTTACCAAGCCAGCAACGCCAGACGACCCAATGACATTGGATCCATCGCAGGTGTCAATAAGCAAGTCTCAATTGACAACAGGAGCACAAATAATTATCAGTGGGTACAGTGCAACAACGTATTCTGATTCAGGTCCAAGAATAACAAGTTGTACTGGACTTCCAACAGCTGATGTTCCAACATTAACTGCCGCAGACCAATCCATGATAGCAGGAAAACCGGCAAACTGGAAAACAATTTTAAAACTTGCTGCAGGAAATTCAGGAGACACTGGAATCTGTACTGTTGTCATTTGCAATGCCGCGCCTCCAGCAGGCGGTGCTATCACTGCATGTACTGCAACCACTGTTGCATCAGAGCAGATGATAGTAACTATTACAGACTAAAGAGGCACTGAAAAATGACAAAATTTACACCTGAGCAGGAATTTGACATGATGCGACTTGTCATGGACAAGATATTGTGGATTGCCACAATTATCCTGATTTACGGACTATATGTCATGTGGACAGGAGGCATTGACGCAATTGTTGATTCCTTCCTGATAATAGTTTTGTCAGCTGCAGTGTTTATTATCTTTATTGTGATGGTAAGCAAGCATTACGAATGGACAAAACGAAAGGGATAAAATCCCTCTTTTTTCTTTTTTAATTATTTTTTAAAACAATAAAATGAAAAAGAAAGGATTCGAGCTAAGCATAAATTTTCTTGTTACGCTAATCATAACAATTGTTGTATTTGTCCTTGCAATATCATTTGCATATAATTTCTTCAGCAAATCATCAGTACTGACCGCAAGCATTGACCAGCAGACAACGGCAGCGCTGCGGTCTATGATAATGGACCAGGGGATGAAAGTTGCTGTTTATCCGACGCAGATAGAGTACAAAGGAAAGCAGGAGGTAATGGGAATAGGCATACTGAACATTCTCGGGGCACAAACAGATTTTATAATCACAGTTCAATGCAAAACCTGCATAGGAACTGGATGTAGCTGCAGCAGTATGAAAGCAGTATACAACAATAAGCTAACAATACCAAACAACAAGGATGATGTTGCTGTGCTAGTCATAAAATCAAACGGCGCAAATCCGGGAACATACATATTTGATGTAACTGTTACCTATCCTGGTTCAAGCGACCCATACGGCGGATTGCAGAAAGTTTACGTGAAAATATGAACAAAAAATCAGCAGTTTCATTGTCGACAAACTTCATTGTAATACTTATTTTAGCTGTTGTTGTATTGGGCCTTGCAGTACTTCTTTCCTACAGGCTGATGGGACAGAGTGAGCAGAAGAGGGCAGAGCTTGACCAGAGCTTTGTCAGTGAGGCGCAGAGGATACTCGCAGAGGGAGAGAAGGTTGCGGTTTACCCAAGAAATATTGAGATAGCAGGAGGCAAAAGCAGCGCAATTGGCATTGGAATACTGAACAGCGCCGGCGCAGACAAGACATTCAGCATAAATGCAGTATGCAATGCAACAATCAGCTTGGCAGGCGCGATAACTGACTGCAATAAGCCAATGGTTTCATTTGTCAAGCAGGACATTGCGCTGAAAAACAACGAGCAGAAGATTTCGCCTTTGGTGATATCAATAAATAAGAATGCAGGAAGCGGGACTTACATAATAAATGTTGAAGTGAAAGTGATTTCTGACACTAAAGCTTATGACAGCCTGACGCACAAGGTTTATGTGCAAGTCCGCTAAAAGGGATTTGCACGTCTGATAATCTCGATGAAGTCGGGATTATCTTTATGTCAAGGTTTAATTTACCAATACATTTTTAAATATATTCTCATTCAATTGATTCGGGCCCGTAGCATAACGGATAGTGCGGTCGGCTTCGGACCGATTGATCCGGGTTCGAATCCTGGCGGGCCCGCTTAAATTATTGGAAGAGGTGTTTGAGATGATAGAAGTTGCATTGAGCAAGACATACAGCGAAAAGGAAGCAAAGGAGATAGAGAAGATGTTCTGCGATTTGTGCGATGCAAAAGTGAACCGCTCGCTTGTTGGCGAAGGCGCAGTCAAGAACCAGCATGAGATTTTTATCAGCTTTGATGATTTTGAAAAACTTGACAGGCAGAAATTAAAAGGCATTCTTAAGAAGCTTGCAGCCAAAAAGCCGAGTTTTGTCCTTGAGTTTGGGAAGAAGACAGCTTATCTTGGCGAAGTTGATGCGAAGCAGATGGAGAAGGCGATTGACACAGCAGGCGAGGCGCTGGAAAAATCAAAAAGCAACTCGCTGTTCTTCAGCAAGGGGAAGTGGAGCAAAGAAGCTGACTGGTCTGCATTACTTAAATGATTTCATGCAGTCCTTGTACTGGGTTGTCTCATCCCATTTGCATCTGTAATCAACGCAGGAGCAGGATGTCTTTTTCAGGCAGTCGTATTCTTCCTTGTAAACGCAGGTTGTAATGATATCTTTTGCCTTCTCTTTTACAGCACACACTTCTCCTGAGCAGCCTGCTGTTGCGCAGTCAGAATCATAAAGGCATTCAACATCAGACGCTTTTTTGGCCTTGGCGCAGCCCATCAGCAGGAAACAGACAAGAACAATAAACAAGAGACTACTTTTTTTCATCTTTCTCAAGGTTTGCGCCGCATTTCCAGCAGAAAGCATCGTCTTTTTTAATGATTGAGTTGCACTCAGAACAGTAGGGATTTTCCAGGTCAGAGCCGCATTTGCGGCAGTAGTGGTCAAGCTCCCCTGGCTCGGAACTGCATCCTTTGCATTTCATATATACTGTTTTATTTTTTATATTTATAAATCTTATTGAAAATAACGATAAATTTAAAAACAAATTCTATCCTAACAAATATCAGGGGGCTGTGGGGTAGCTTGGTTATCCTTTCCGGCTTGGGACCGGATGACCCCGGTTCAAATCCGGGCAGCCCCATTTAACATGGCAAAAAAAGAAGTGGACACCGGAATAACTGTAAAGAAGTCAGATGATTTCTCAGAATGGTACACCCAGCTAGTCCAGAAGGCAGAGCTTGGCGATGTCAGGTACAACATCAAGGGGCTGGTTGTTTACATGCCATGGGCTACAAAAAGCATAAAGAAAATGTACAAGCTAACAGAGGATATTCTTGAAAGAAAGGGGCACGAGCCATTGATAATGCCATCATTGATTCCTGAATCAAATTTCAAGCTGGAAGGAGAGCATGTAAAGGGATTTGCTCCAGAAGTTTTCTGGGTAACAGAGCACGGCGCAGGCGAGAAGTTTGAAGAAAAGATGGCCTTGCGTCCGACTTCTGAAACAGCATTGTACCAAATGTATTCATTGTGGATAAGAAGCTACAAGGATTTGCCTTTCAAGCGCTATCAGTCCTGCCAGGTCTGGAGATACGAGGGAAAGATGACAAGGCCTTTTTTTAGGGGCAGGGAATTCCACTGGATTGAGGCGCACGACGTTTTTGCAACTGAAAAAGAAGCGCTTGCGCAGGTCAAGGAGGACATGGAAACAACAAAGGAAACCCTGCTTGAAAAGTTTGCAATACCATTTATATTTTTCCAGCGCCCGCAGTGGGATAAATTCGCAGGGGCGGTGAATACATATGCAGCAGACGCTTTAATGGGCTCAGGAAAAGTCCTTCAGCTGCCTTCAACGCATATGCTTGGGCAGAATTTCTCAAAGCCATTCAATGTCAAATTCGTTGATGAGAAAAGCGAAGAAAAACTGGCTTACATAACTTGCTATGGCCCCGCAATCTCAAGAATCTACGGCGCGATGATTGCCCTGCACGGAGACGACAAAGGGCTTGTACTGCCTTGGGATGTTGCGCCGAAGCAGATAGTTATTGTGCCTATTTTATTTACAGATGGAAAAGAAGAGGTTTTGAAAAAGGCAAATGAATTAAAGGAAAAACTTGCCGGATATGACGTTATTCTTGATGAAAGAGACCAGACACCCGGCTGGAAATTCAACTACTGGGAGATGAAGGGAGTGCCGATAAGAATAGAAATTGGTCCGAAAGACATGCAGAATAAGTCCGTTGTTGTTTTCAGAAGGGACTTGGGAGAGAAAAAGCAGGTGAAAGAAGCGGATTTATTGAAAGAGATAAAGGAAATAGAAAAAACATTCACTGCAAATTTAATCAAAAAATCAGAGAAGAACTTTGAAGGCAATGTTATTGATGCAAAGACAAAGAAGGATGTTGAAAATGCAATCAAGAACAATAAGATTGCAAGGGTTAATTTCTGCTCGCTTGAAATTGACGGAGAGAAATGCGCAGAGATTATTGAAAAGGAACTAGAAGCGAATGTCAGGGGCAAAAGAATTGACAAAGAAGAGAAAGCATCTGGAAACTGCGTCATCTGCGGGAAGAAGGCAACTGCTGTGACATATATTGCGAAGAGTTACTGAAGCAAATATTTAAATACTCATAAATTCTAATAACATATAGAGGTGCAAAATGGCTGAAAAAGTTTTGATTGGAAAAATAACGCATTACTTCCCCAATGTCAAGGCAGCTGTTGTTGTCATTGAAAAGGGCAAGAAGCTGAAGGTCGGCGACAAGATTCTTGTTGAGGGCCATGGAAGCAGTTTCGAGCAGAACGTTGATTCGATGCAGGTTGACAGGAAGCCTATAAAAGAGGCAAAAGCAGGCGACGCAATTGGCCTTGAAGTTAAGGAAGACGTTAAAGCAGGCGACTTGGTCTACAAAGCATAATTTCTCTATTTCAGCGAAATGATTATATAGTCGCAGCGCTTTAGGATATTGGGGGCAATATGGACGTAATTTGCGATTTATGCGGTGCTAAAGCGCTGCAGGTTGGAAAAGAAGTGTTCTACTGCAGGGACTGCGACAAGATAGTTACAGTTGTGGACAAAGAGAAAGAAAAATTGCCTGAGATTTACTGAAGCTTTGCGATGAGGTAATATGTTCCTGAATCGATAACTTCAACATCAGCTTCTTTGCCTTTTAAATCTGATTTGCACTTGACTATGACTTGCCTGTAAGAATCATTTCTTCCTTTGTTTTCTTCTTCATTAAAAAACACTTTTCCTTTCCAGCCGACTAATTCCCTGTTTTTTTCTGCTGAGATTTTCCTGACAAGCTCATTCATTGCTTTTGACCTTTCCATTATTATTTTTTCAGCTGTCTGCTCCATTCCAGCTGCCTTTGTCTTCTTCATCTGCCAGTATCTTGAAACGTGGACAGCATCTGGCTTTATTTCCCTGATTAATTTTGTTGAATCGTTGAATTGCTTGCTTGTTTCGCCTGGGAAACCGCAGATGATGTCAGTCATTATCTGGATTTCAGGGATTTCATCCCTTAACCTTTTTATTATCTTCCTGAAATCATCTGCATTGTAGAATCTGTTCATATTTCTCAGGACAGTGTTGCTTCCGCTCTGAAGCGGGATGTGAATGAACTTGAATATTTTTGGATTCTTGTATATTTGAACTAAATCGTCGAGAATCTTTAGGATATTGTCAGGGTTCATCATTCCTATCCTGATTTTAATGTTTTTATCAAGCGCAGTTATCTTTTTTAGCAGATTAACCAAATTTGTCTTTTTATCCAAGCCGTAGGCTGCGCAGTCCTGCGAAGTTAGCCAGATTTCTTTGCATTTTGATTTCTTTATTTCAGCAATTATCCTTTCCTCTGGATAAGAAAACAAGTTTCCTTTTGCCAGCTTTGTCAGGCAATAGCTGCAGTTCCCAAGGCAGCCTTCGCTTATCTGGATTATATCAATTAATCTGTTTTCATTTATCTTTTCTGTTCCTAATTTTACTTCTTTTTCCTTGTCCAGGATATTTTTTCCTGCGCTTATAGCTTCTTCAATCCTTTTGATGCTGTTGATTCCAACGCAGACAGCGCTTGGCTTTATCCTCTGTATTGTTTCAAGTTCTGCAGCAGGCATGCAACCTGTTATGACTAATTTTTTCTTTATGCTCTGCATCCTTCCCATGATCTTGTTCCTTGTTGGTCCTTTCACAACGCAGGTGTTTAGGATAACTAAGTCTGCATCTTTCTCAGAAGAAACAATCTTGTGTTTTTTCGCAAGCAGACCTTTCATTATCTCTGCATTGTTCAGGTTTGCTGAGCAGCCATAGGTTTCAATATATACTCTCATTTTAGTTGTAAAAATCGCGAAACATTTATAAATAATATTGTCTTATAACCCCTTATAATGTGTTTTAAACGGGTTCTTACGAAAAGCAAGCGGGGGTAGAAACATGACCATAAACCTTGGCGGAAACATAAATCTTGTGGGGTTCAAGGAG
>CAIMOB010000037.1 GCA_903842985.1 uncultured archaeon | reverse complement strand
TACTAGCTTATAGTTTAATTTAGGTTTATAATTATAAGTTATAACTATTTAAGTATTAACTACCCAATTAAAACGACCAAATTATTGAGTAGGTATGTCTATTTTGGTATTAATGTATGACTAAAATCGAAAGATTTTTAAATAAAATTGCATTAACACCCCAAATGGTAAAGAGGAAATTTGTAGAGATAAGAAACATACTTCTTCTGCAACTGTCAAAGGGAAAGACAACAATAAACAGCCTTTCAAGCATCGCAGGCGTTAACTGGAAGACGACAGAGAATCATCTGACTTACCTGATAGGAAAAGGGCTGGCAAAAGAAGTATTCAGCTCGCCCTACGCCAGAATATTTGAAATTACTGACAAGGGCAAAGAAGTTGCAGAGCAGATAAATCCGAAAGGCATCCTGAAGTTCATAAAAAAGGAGGGGGAGACAAAAATATTCTTGATATAAAATGAAAGTTTTGATGTTTGGATGGGAATTCCCGCCGTTCTACTCGGGCGGGCTTGGTCCGGCATGCGCCGGCCTAACCAAAGGGCTGGTCAAGAAAGGAGTAGAGGTCACTTTTGTAATTCCCCGAAAGCCGTCTGACATCAAGACGCACGTCAATCTTGTTTCAGCAGAGGAGGTTTTTGGAGAGAAATTAATTATCAAGGAGATTCCTTCGCTTCTGACACCATACATAAATTCAGAATCATACAAGGACATGCTGAAAAAGGGAGGTGGTGGCAGCGAGCTTTACGGCGCAAACCTTTTTGAAGAGGTAAAAAGATACGCGCTTGCAGCAAGAAAGATTGCAGAGCAGGAAAGCTTTGACATAATCCACGCGCATGACTGGCTAACTTTCCTCGCCGGAATCGAAGCCAAGAAGGTTTCAAAGAAGCCGTTGGTGACTCATGTTCACGCAACAGAGTTTGACAGGACAGGAAGGCAGGGCGTCAACCAACATGTTTATGATATTGAGAAACAGGGGATGGAAGCAGCAGACGCTGTCACACCTGTAAGCCACTTCACAAAAGAGCTGATTGTCCAGCATTACGGAATAAATCCAGATAAGATACATGTTGTCCACAATGCAGTTGAGTTTGAGAAGGCAGATGTTGAACCGCACAAGCTTCCGCAGAAAACCGTGCTTTTCCTCGGCAGAGTCACAATACAGAAAGGTCCGGACTATTTCATCGACGCTGCGAAAAAGGTCATTGAGGTCTACCCTGATGTGAGGTTTGTTGTTGCGGGAAGCGGGGACATGACTGGGAAGATGATAGAAAGGGCGTCGCATTACGGCATCGGCGACAAGGTTCTGTTCACGGGATTCCTTAGAGGACCGGACATTGACAGGGCATACAGGATGGCGGATGTTTATGTAATGCCGTCTGTTTCAGAGCCGTTTGGCCTGACGCCGTTGGAAGCAATCAAGAACGGAACGCCGGTAATAATTTCAAAGCAGTCAGGCGTCTCAGAGGTGCTGAAAAACGCACTGAAGGTTGATTTCTGGGACGTGAACGAGCTGGCAAACAAGATATGCGCTGTCTTGAGGCATCAGCCGCTGAAAGACGAACTGCTTTCACAAGAGCAGCGCGAGCTTGGAAGCATAAGCTGGGACAAGTCAGCTGACACATGCTATGATGTTTACAGGAAGGTGCTTGGAAGATGACATCAATCTGCTTTTATTTCCAGGTGCACCAGCCGTCAAGGCTGAGGCACTATTCTGTATTTGACATTGGAAAAAATCATTATTATTTCGACGACAAGAAAAACAAGGAGGTCATTGAAAAGGTTGCCGGAAAATGCTATCTCCCGACAAATGCGCTGATTCTAGATTTGATAAAGAACAAGAATGTGAAGGCGTCATACAGCATAAGCGGTACAGCGCTTGACCAGTTTGAGAGATTCGCACCAGATGTCCTTGAAAGCTTCCAGAGGCTTGCTGACACAGGCAATGTGGAATTCCTGACAGAGACAGAGCACCATGCGCTTGCTTCGCTTTACTCAAAAAAAGAATTTGTTGAGCAGATAAATCTCCATACCAAAAGGATAAAGAATCTTTTCGGGCAGAAGCCGAAGATATTCAGGAACACTGAGCTGATTTACAACAACGAGATTGCGAAGCTTGCAGAAAGCATGGGTTTTAAGGGAATACTTGCAGAAGGCTGGGACCCAATACTTGAATGGAGAAGCCCGAATTTTGTCTACAGGCCAGCTGGCACAAAAAAAATAAAGCTTCTGCTGAAGAACTACAAGCTCAGCGACGATGTGGCATTCAGGTTTTCGAACAAGGGCTGGACAGAGTGGCCGCTAACTGCCCCGAAATATGCTGCCTGGCTGAATTCTGTGCAGGGGCAGGTCATAAATCTATTTATGGATTATGAAACATTTGGCGAGCACCAGTGGGAGGACACAGGCATCTTTAATTTCATGAGGCAGCTTCCGCATGAAGTCGGGAACTACAACATTGATTTCAAGACACCTTCTGAGGCGATAAAGATGGATTCTGTTGCAGAGCTTTCTGTGCCGAACACAATTTCGTGGGCAGACCTTGAAAGGGACACATCTGCCTGGACAGGGAACAGGATGCAGCAGTCAGCGCTTACTGAATTGTATAAATTGGAGAATGAGATAAAGGCGACAGGCGACAAAGAATTGATAAGCGACTGGAGGAACCTGCAGACATCAGACCATTTCTACTACATGTGCATAAAGTATTTCTCTGACGGCGACGTCCACAAATATTTCAACCCATACAATACACCCTATGATGCATATATAATATTCATGAACATAATCAACGACATCTCGCAGAGGCTGAAGAACAGCAAGCCTTCGGCTTATGCAAGATTCTTGAATTTGATGAGAAAGATAAAATAGGTTAATCAGCGAGTATCCACTCCCGAAAAGTCACAAAAATAAATAAACTCGCTTCAGTTAGTAACTAATATGGACATTAATAAGACAGAAAAAATCCTTGCAGAGGCTAGCGAGGACAAGGCATTCTACATTTACTCAGGCCCGAAAGTAAAGAGCCTGCGCGAACTTGCAAGCGAGCTTGATGTAATGTCAGAGGAATCATTCAGGCACCACACAACCGGAAAAAATGATTTCTCAGCTTGGGTTAAGGGTGTTTTCAAGGATGCAGGACTGGCTTTTGACATAGAAAAAGCTTCAAGGACAAGGATGGCCAGCATAATCAGGAAGAGGCTGAATGAAGTTGAAGCTGTCAGCGAAATAGACAAGCACAGCTCAAAAGAGATTCTCCTGCGCGGCGTTATTGACTTTGCAATAGGATTTGTTGTTGGAGTTATACTTGGGATTATAATAAGGTCGCTGTTCTAGTATATACAAAACGTTTAAATATCAGTTCTGACAAAACAAAAAGAAGGTGATTTGATAATGAGTGATGATTTCAGCTTTGGCGAAGACGGGGACAAATCAGATGACATTTATGGAGATGATGATACAGAAGATGATGCTGAAAGCGAAGAAGATACTGATGATGGGGGATTTGAATAAATTAACCATTCTTAAATAGTTAAAATTTTATG
>CAIMOB010000036.1 GCA_903842985.1 uncultured archaeon | reverse complement strand
TTCAAATCAGCTGTTTCTGACAGAAAAATCGCTTTTGTTGACGGCGGAAATGCTGAAATACTGAAGGCGCCGAATTTCTCGCTGCATTTCATAAGGGTTTTTGCGTCTGTTTACCTGGGAAGGAAGAAGCTGGCGATGAAAAAATATGAATTCTACTTATTGGTTTATTCTGCAACAGAAGGAAATGAGATTGTTTACAAGACAAATCTTTTTCCAGTGAAAGAAGCAATTCTTTTTGACGAAAATGAGCTTTCATTCTCATCATTTGATCAGACATTAAGAAGCGGGATGCACAGGGCAGACATTTCAAGGGTCGGGGATGCCGTAAGAAGGTTTGCAGAGCTCAGGGTTGCAGCTGAAATAACAAAAAATCTTGACGCAAACGATTTGATAGTTCTCGACGGAACACTGCAGGCGACGCTGACAAAAGAAGAAAATCATTTGGATGGGCTTTACCAGAACGCGTCTGCAAAAAACATAGTTGTATCAGCGCTTGCAAAAACATCCTCAATCTTCACAAAAAAAGGCAATTCAATGGCAGGAATCCTGAATGAAATCGGGCCAAATGAGAACTGGTTTTATTACCCTGTTGCAAACATTTCAAATGACAGCCACAAAGTCAAGCTCTTTTTTGTAAAACTGCATGAGAAATCAGATTATGTCTTTAGGTTTGAAGTTTACAACAGAAGCGAATTCAAGCCAGAGGAACTGTTCAGCAGCATTGCAGCAATTTCAAAAGATCCTGTTTTCCTCGGCTATCCCTATGGATTGATCGAAGCTGACAAGTTCGCAAGAGTTTCAAACGAAGAAAAGGAGTCATTGAAAATACAATTCATGGTTAAATCAGGAAAAACATGGAATAAATTGATAAAATATGTCAATTCTGTGAATGCGCATGATGTTCTAAATTCGATATAATCCCAGCGCTTCCTCTTCCTTGAAATGCATCTTAGAAGGAATAATCAGGCACTGCATTCCTTTTCCGAAATCCTCTTTTTCCAGTTTCTTTACTTTGCCAAACTTTATTTTATAGTCCCCGCCCAATCTTGCGCATCCGACAATCAATGTTTCTTTTGTGAAAATTTTCTCTTTTCTTTTCTCCTCAATTGCAAGAAGAATCTTTATCGCTTCGTTCACACTCATTGAGCTTTTCTCTTTCAAATTCAAATCAAGCAGAATCAATGTATGCAGATTATTTTTCAGATTACTCATTATTATGTCATAAGCGCTTTCTGGCTTGAAGTTCTCCTGCGGATAAGGAAGCGACGCTGTTCTTCCAAATTTATACAATTGAAGCCCGGTAATCCCAACTGCAGTCAGAACAGATGCATTGTTAACAATATTAACTTTGATTCCAAGCTCCTTTGCACGAAGCATCAAATCAATGTGCGTTGTCGCTGACATTGGATCGCCAACAACAATAAAAGAAACTTCCTTGCTTTTTGCATCTTTCAGAATTGTTTCCTCTGCTCTCTGCTCAACCAGCTCCCTGTCTGCCAAAATTATTTTTTTGCCATAAAGCTTTTCGAGCTTCTCAGCATTGCAGTTCAGAAATGCAGTATAGCTCTCAAGATAAACAGCATCTGATTTTTTTACAAGCTCAAGCCCTTTTAGCGTAATATCTTTTTCGTCATTTAGGCCAATGCCTATTATATTTAGTGCCATGCAGGGAAAGCCCTGAGTATATTATAAATAGTTTTCTAAAGCCATTAGCTACTAGTATACATAAATGTATACTGCAATATATAGGTTAAATATTAGAAATATTTTTATAGTAGATATGGAATATATAGAAAAATAATAATTGATTATTCGAGTTGGCGCTCGAAAATCAAAATTGGCGATTTAAATTTTGGCGTTAATTATTTCTGAAGTAGGGTATAGAATGGCCCATATTTAAATATTGCGGTATTGTAAGATATATTCCGCAGTATACAATCAACCAAAAACAAAGGGGGAAACCAAAATGGACTTTTTAGTGCAAAGCGCTTTGAAAACAGAACAACAAAAGACAGACTTTGAAGGCCTACAAGTAGGCCAGGCCAACATCAAGATTATCGGTGTAGGCGGTGCTGGAAACAATATGGTAAATTGGCTCTATAAGAAGGGAATCAAGGGAGCTGAGATACTAGCTGTTAATACAGACCAGCAGCACTTACAGGTAACTGAGGCAGATAAGAAAATCCTCCTTGGAAGAAACGTTACAAGAGGGCTTGGATGCGGCGGATTCCCAGATAAGGGAGTTGAGGCAGCAAAAGAGTCACTTCAGTTCTTAAAAGAATCCTTAAAAGATTCTGATATGGTATTTGTTTGCGCAGGTATGGGAGGCGGAACAGGAACAGGAGCAGCACCAGTTGTTTCTCAGATTGCAAAAGATATAGGTTCAATCGTAATCGGAACAGTCACAATGCCTTTCAAGATTGAAAGGGCAAGAATAGACAAGGCAGAGTTCGGCCTGCAGCAGCTGAGACAGGTCTGCGACACTGTTATTGTAATAGACAACAACAGGCTTGTGCAGATAGCTGGAAACCTTCCAGTAACTCAGGCATTTGCAGTAGCCAACGAGCTAATCTCCACAATGATAAAGGGAATTGTCGAGACAATTGCAATACCGTCGCTTGTCAACCTTGATTATGCTGACGTAAAGGCAATCATGACAAACGGAGGAGTCGCGGCAATCGGAGTAGGAAGCTCAGACACAACAAACAGGGTTGAAGAGGCTGTTAAAGGAGCACTTGCAAACCCTCTACTTGACATAAACTACCAGGGTGCAACCGGAGCAATCATTCACGTTGCCGGCGGTCCTGACATGACTCTTGACGACATCAATAAGATTGGAGAGCTCGTCACAGAATCGATGGACCCGGACGCAAACGTCATCTGGGGAGCCCGTGTCATAGACGACATGAAGGGAAGGATTACAGTAATGACAATAATTACTGGAGTCAAATCGCCTTGGATACTTGGTAAGGTCGACCATAGGCAGCCAAGCCCAAAAGCATCCCAGGTGTCGAGGGAACTTGGCATAGAGATAATAAGGTAGATAACGGTCACCGATTCAAAGGTGCGTTTTCTTGCCTTCATTTAAACCACCCCCAACAAATCTCTTTAATGAAGGCAAAGGCCTCATGCGCTTAGCGCATGGGGATTATTTCTTTTTTTACAAATTTATTTTTAGAAAAAATAATAAATGTGTAACCACACATGTTCTAGAATATCTTCAACGCTGAAACAGCTTATTTAATTTCTTCTTAATGTTCCTGAGGAAGTACATAAAGCCTTTTTTCAGCTCCTCGCCTTCCTTCTCCACTTTCTTCTCGACAGTCTTCTTTGCTTTTTTTATTTTCTTTTCAAAAATGCCGCTCCAGTAGCCGGTTGCCTCGTCCATGTCAAATTTTCTTCCATATGACTCAACAAAAACAACCTTATCTATGTCAGGCCTCTGCGGTCTTGGAACCGCCTCGTTAGGATATCCGATTGGAAGAATCGCCTGTACTCTGATATTGTCGGGGATATTAAGCACCCTTTTAACCATGTCTTCTTCAAAAGCGCCAACCCAGCATGAGGCAAGACCCAATGCGCAGGCAGAAACAAGCATGTTCTCAGCCATTGCAGCGCACCCCTGTATCGAATAAAGGTCCTTTCCTCTTTTGCTGTAATGCCTCTCTATTTTTTCAGGTTCGTCACATAAAACAATGATGACTTTTGCAGTTTCTATCCAATACTGCTGAAGGGCTGCCTCAGCCAGCTTTTTTATTGTTCCCTCTTCCTGCACAAGAACTATTTTGTAGTTATGGAGGTTGCCTGGAGAAGGCGCGTCCATGCCCGCACGAAGTATCTGCGCCACACTGTCAAAAGGAACAGGAATATCCATGAACTTCCTGATAGACTGCCTTTTGTGAATTGCTTCAAATGTGTCCATATCCCCATTTAAATATCTAGGATATATAAAATTAACGTTTTCAATAACATTTTTAAACCCCTCATTCTTAATCCCGCTTATGAAATACTCAGAGCTTGTTGAGGTTTAC
>CAIMOB010000035.1 GCA_903842985.1 uncultured archaeon | reverse complement strand
GTATCCTTTAACGGGATATTAAAAAATAAAGGGGGTGAGGTAGCGATTGAATAGGACAGAAAAATCGGAACTGGTAGAAAAGCTCCATGATGAGCTAGGCAAAAGTGGTGCTGTTTTTGTAACAGACTATAAAGGACTGACTGTTGAGAAGGTCACTCAGTTAAGAGGTGGAATCAGGCAGGCTGGCGGTAAATATCAGGTTGTCAAGAATACACTTCTTAAACTCGCTGCAGAAGGAACAGATGCGACAGGGCTCAATCCGCTGCTTAAGGGGCCTACGGCAATTGCCATAGCATTTGCTGATCCCGTTGCGCTGGCAAAAGCAATTGTGGATTTTTCAAAGAAAAACGAAAAGTTGGAAATTCAAGGCGGTGTTTTAGGATCACAGTTTCTTACCGCAACAGATGTTAAGGATCTTGCAGGAATGCCAAGCAAGGAAGTACTGCTTGCCAGAATGCTCGGATCCATGAATGCACCGGCGACTAACTTTGTTGGTGTTCTTGCAGCTATGGTACGTCAGATTATGTATGTTTTAAAGGCAATCGAAGAAAAGAAGTCACAGGTTCAAGCACAAGAAAATTAATAAGGAGAGATTAAAAAAATGAGTATTTCACGCGAAGACGTAATAAAATTTATTGAAAATATGACGGTTTTAGAGCTCGCAGGTTTTGTTAAAGAGCTTGAAGAAAAATTTGGTGTAAGTGCAGCAGCCCCTGCAGTAGCTCTTGCAGCAGGCCCTTCATCAGGACCGGCTGAACCGGTTGAGGAAAAGACACAATTCGATGTAATCCTTAAAGAAGCAGGCTCACAAAAAATACAGGTAATTAAGGTAGTAAGGGCTCTTACAAACCTTGGACTCAAGGAAGCCAAAGACCTGGTAGAAGGTGCTCCTAAAACGGTAGTAGAAAAAGTTTCCAAGCAGGAAGCCGAAGACGCCAAGAAAAAACTCGAAGAGCAGGGCGCAGTTGTAGAGATAAATTAAGCCCATTTGCGGCAGGAGACCAATCGGTCAGTATTTTAAAGGAAACAGCAGGTGAACACATTCACCGCTGTTTCAGATAATAAAAGATAGAAAGGACACTTCCATAAAGGTTGTGTCCTGGATTTTTGCTTATACAATAAAGAAAAAGGGGATTAGCCGTAAATGATGAAAGACATTCTTTCCTATCCCGAAATTAGGCGAAAAAGTTTTGCAAAGCGGTTTTCCATGATTGACATGCCTGACCTTGTTGAACTCCCAAAGACATCGTACAGTGCATTCCTTCAGAAAGAAATCTCACCTGAAAAGCGAAAAAATATTGGTCTCGAAAGTGTTTTTAGATCTGTTTTCCCAATAAAAGATTTTAATGAGTATGCATCTCTGGAGTTTGTTGAATATAAACTCGGTGAACCCAAATATGACATTGATGAATGTGTACAGAAGGGACTGACATATGCGGCACCTGTTAACCTGAAAGTCAGGCTTGTAGTGTATGACAGAGACGAGGAAACACAGACACAGAGTATACGAGATATTAAGGAACAGGAAGTTTATTTCGGCGAAATACCTCTCATGACACCGTCAGCAACATTTATAATTAACGGCACTGAAAGGGTTATTGTCAGTCAGCTGCATCGATCTCCCGGGATATTTTTTGATAAGACTGCAGCACGTGCTGTAACTGGTGGTAAAGTCCTGTTTTCAGCCAGAATCATACCTGCCAGAGGTTCATGGATAGATTTGGATTTTGATTCAAAGGGTGTACTCTATCTGAGAATCGATCGCAGAAGGAAGATGACTTCAACAACGCTTTTAAAAGCATTGGGATACACAAACCAGGATATTCTAGGCATGTATTATCTCAAGGAAAGATTCTCATTTGGCAAGGACAAAATCCTAAAGCATATTGATTTGAAAAGCCTTGTTGGACTTAAGGCAGAGCATGATATAAAAGTTAAGGGTTCGGCCGAACCTGCAATCAAGGCAGGCAAAAAAATAACTGCAGCAACAGTTAAAAAATATTCGGGAAAAGTACTCGAACCCATGGTATGCAGTGAAAAGGATATTCTCGGCAAGGTCATTGCCGAAGATATTGTCGATTTATCTTCTGGTGAGATTATAGTAGAATCAAATGAGATGCTTTCTGCAGACCTTCTGGCTAAGCTGAATACTGAAGGCGTTAAAGAAATAAAGACAATTTATATAGATGAAATAAATTATAGCTCATCACTTTCCAAGACACTTGCGCTTGACAAGCTGGATACTGCAGAAGAAGCAATAATAGAAATTTATAGACGTTTGAG
>CAIMOB010000034.1 GCA_903842985.1 uncultured archaeon | reverse complement strand
TCCTGCATCACAATGCAATTCTGAACTGTTCCAGTTTCCTGAATAGGATTCCTGCGCCCATATATGTCAAAGTGCGGGTCTCTCATGCAGTCTTCCATCTGTCTGCTCTCTTCCCTTGAATTTTCAAAATATTGTGTGCTTACCATATTACTACCTAGTAGTGACTACTGGTATATAAATCTTTTGGTTTTTGTTCCTATATGGTGGTACTTATAGAAGTTTTTGTATACTAATTAATATATGAAAGAATAGATTAATTCTTATCCGACAAACGCAGGCCTTTTAGAAATTATTTAATCTCTCTTTTCAATTTCATTAATCAATGACTTAACAAAGTCATCAACATCAACATCAAATTTTACTTCGCCTGCCCTTGTTCTGACAGCAAGCTTCTTTTTTTCAACTTCCTTGTCACCGATTGTCACAATGTAATTTGCCTTTTCAAGTTGGGCGTCCCTTACTTTTTTGCTGATTGTTTCAGCATCCTCATTTAATTCCGCCCTGATGCCTTTTTCCTTTAATTTGGAGAATACATCTTTTGCAAATGGAATGTTTCTGTCGTTAATTGTGATAACCTTCACTTGAACTGGAGAAAGCCAAAGCGGCAGGCTGCCCTGTGTTTTTTCCAGGATATAAGCCATCGTCCTTTCGAGGCAGCCGATTGAGGAGCGGTGTATGACTATTGGTCTGCATGACTTGCTGTCTTCGCCGACATAAGTCAAATCAAATTTTTCAGGCAGAGCAAAGTCAATCTGCACAGTAATGAGCGTGTCCTCCTTACCGAAGATATTTTTGTACTGGATGTCCAGCTTTGGGCCGTAAAATGCAGCTTCATTTTCAGCTTCAACATATTTCATTTTTAACTTGTCAAGAATTTTCTTCATTGACTTTTGGGAAGTTTCCCACGCCTTTGGGTTGTCAATGTACTTTTCCTTATTTTTTGGGTCCCATTTTGAGAATCTGTACCAGATATCCTTGATATCGAGGGTTTTCATCACATACTTCACCAAATCAATGACTTTTTCAAACTCGTCTTCAAGCTGGTCTGGCCTGCAGATGATATGAGCGTCAGCTAAGGTAAACTGCCTCAGCCTTGTCAAGCCCATCAATTCGCCGGACTTTTCGTTTCTGAATAAATTGGATATTTCCGCGTACCTTATCGGCAAATCCTTGTAGCTTCTGATTTTGCTTTTGTAAATCACAAACTGGAATGGGCAGGTCATTGGTCTCAATGCAAATACTTCATTGCCTACATTCAGGGAAAACATGAATTCCTTGTAATGCTGCCAGTGCCCGGAAATTTTGTAAAGGTCGCTTTTTGCCATGATTGGCGTGACTGTGTATCCATATCCCCGCTTCAGTTCTTCATCGACAATAAATCTTTCCAGCTCCCTTCTGATTGTCGCACCCTTTGGAGTAAGCAAAGGCAGGCCTGAACCGATTATTTCATTTACTGTGTACAAATCCAGCTCTCTTCCAAGCTCGACATTGCTTTTCAGCCCTTCCTTGCTTCTTTCAGCGCTCATCTTTGTCTTTGACATTGTTTTCAGCAGGCTTTCTCTTGCTTCTTTTGATAATTCTTCTTCTTTCGCTTCTTCTTTTCCTTCAGCGCCGAACTCCCTGCTCAATTCAGAAAGCGGATGACCCTTGCATTTCACTTCAAAGCTTTTGTACCAGCCGAACGGCGCCCTTGTGACTTTGAATTTCTTGCTTAATTCCTTCTCAGCATCCTTCATTATCTGCGCAGCCTTGTCAGGCAGCGCCAGATTTGAGCTGAGATGCGCATAAGGATAGAGAACAATATTTTCTGTCTTCACCTGACCTGCAATGTCAGAAACTTCCTTTGCCAGTCTTTTAACGATGGCCTCTGCATTTGCCTCGTCCCTTTTTTCAACAGCAGTCAGGACAACAAGGCATTCCTTTACTGTCTTTGGCTTCGCCTCTACTTCCTCTGCATTCTTCAAAGCCTTTTTCTTTGGCTCGAATGTTATGTAATCAGAGTGCAGTGTTAGTATTTTCATATAACCCTAAGTTTGTCATTTATTTATAAATTTTGCCAACGAACAGGTAAATTTATATAGCATTTATGCTTTTTGGGGACTATGAGATGTTTGGTTGCATTTTATTCAAGGACAGGAACAACGAAAAAAGTTGCTGAGGAGATTTCTAAAATACTGAAATGCGATTCCGAAGAGATTTTGGACACAAAGGACAGGTCAGGCGGAATTGGCTACTTCAAGTCAGGCAAAGATTCGACAATGAAAAAGCTCACAGAGCTTAGGAAAATCCGAAAGAATCCTGCTTCATATGACACAGTAATAATCGGCACGCCTATCTGGGCATGGAATGTTTCAACTCCAATCAGGACCTATATCAGCCAGAACAAATTCAAGAACGTTGCTTTCTTCTGCACAATGGGCGGAAGCGGAAGCAAAATAGCTTTCAGGGAAATGGCAAAGCTCTGCGGAAAAAAACCAATTGCTGCGCTTGAGCTAAAGACAAGCGAAGTTGCCGATAATAAGCACCTGCAGAAAGTCAGGGAGTTCTCTAAAAATATTGTATAGCCAATCTTCTCAATTTTTATCAGCCCCACACCTTAGTTAAAACAAAGCTTTAAAAATAACATTAATTTACTATCCTGCATGACAAAACTAAACATTACCGCAATAGTTGTTGTTTTAATTGTTATAATCGGAGCAATAGTAGGGATTGTTCTGCTCAAGAGCGGAAGCGTTTCAGAGCAGACTGTTTCAGCATCAGGCAACTACCAGAAGGGGGTCGCGCCGGACCAGGTTGTTGTCTATGTGCTTGTGCAGACCAAAGACAATGTTTCTGCTGACAATGCAAAGAACGAGAACGCAAGGATATCTGACAATGTAATGACGGCATTGATAAAAACAGGACTTGAGAAAAAAGACATTGAAACAGAGAGCTACAGCATTAATCCTGAATATGACTGGAGCAGCGGAAGCCAGAAGCTGATTGATTATGTTGCATCAAACACACTGAAGGTCACAACAAAGGACTTTTCAAACGCAGGCGAGATTGTTGACGGCGCAGTCAACGCAGGCGCGCTGATTAACAACATCAATTTTGAGCTTTCGAATGAGAAAAGCAACGAGTACAAGGCAACTGCGCTTGCAGAGGCTTCAAAGGACGCGAAGATGAAGGCAGAGTCAATTGCAGCAGGGCTTGGAAAAAAGCTTGGAAAGCTCGTCTCAGTCTCAGCTTCGGACTACAACTACATGCCTTACCCAATTTACGCAAGGGCAGAGATGGCAGGCAGCACTGACGCAATGAAGGTTGCAACAGACATAAATCCGCAGAATGTTGATATCTCTGCGTCTGCAACAGTTGTCTACGAGATAAAGTAAATTTTTTTATTTTTTCTTTATGGAACCGAACATAGCAATAAGAAGAGGGAAATTAACTGATATAAATAATGTCTACAACTTGGGATTGCGCATAAAAGAACTAAATTTCTCAAGAAAAATAAGATTCCATGAAAAAAGGGAGATGAAGGAGTGGATAAAGAAGCCAAGAGACAACCTGTTTTTCACAGCATTGGACTCCAGAAAAGTAGTTGGATTTGTGTACGCCAAAATAGTTGACAAGGATTGGTGCATGCTTGATAATATTGCAGTTGCAGAAGATTACAGGCGTACGGGAATCGGGACAAATCTCTTGAACAAAGTCTGCCAGGAGCTGAAGAAAAGAAAAGTAACATACATTCAGGCATTGGTCGAGGAGCACCATACAAAAGCAAGAAAATTCTGGGAGAATCATCGCTTTCAAAAAGGCAAGATATTTGTGTGGTATGAGAAAAGGCTGAAATGAAACCAATTGAATTATCTGCCTGCGCATTTATCAAGGCAGGCAAACTTCTGGTTATCTGGAAAAGAAACCACAGCCATTACGAGTTTCCTGGCGGAAAAGTTGAGCCAGGAGAAAAGCTTGAAGAGACAGCAGCAAGAGAGGCAAAAGAGGAGATTGGCTGCAGCCCGAAGATAATAAAATATTTCGGATACAATGATTTTGATTTTGAAGGAAGAAAGTTTAGGAGCCATAAATTCATTGCTCAAATCCCCAAAGGGCAGAAGCCAAGGGTGATGGAGCCTGAAAACTTCAGGGACATCCTGTGGCTGCCGATTAAAGACTATAAAAAATACCCTATTGCGCCGAATGTTGCAGACTTTTGCAAAGAGTATATAGCAACCAGCAAGTAGTCAAAACCGATAGCTTTATATACTACCGCCCAAGTCTAATATCTTGTAGAGCATAATCAGTGACGAGAGAGCGCTTGCTCAGTAATGAACATTTGGCTTTTTCTAGAGAAGTGCTACTAACATAAAATAATATATAGAAATGAGGTAAAAACAAATGAATATATTTGAAAATTTTGGCTTAAGC
>CAIMOB010000033.1 GCA_903842985.1 uncultured archaeon | reverse complement strand
TCAGTACTAGAAAATCCTTCTATGTCAAAAGTAAAAGACCATCGTGGAAATACTCCCTTGCATTATCTAGCAGTAGCTGGAAACAAAGAAATTCTTGATAACCCAAATACAATTAAAGTATACAATAAAGCGGGGGAAACTCCTCTTCATCTATTAGCAGACAAAACACCGGTTACTGTTAAAGAAATAAAAAAGATTTTCAAAAAAATACCTAAAGGTTTGTTGTATTCAAGGACCTGAGGAGCAGGGGATACATAGTCAAGACAGCGCTGAAATTCGGCGCTGATTTCAGGGTTTATGAAAGGGGTGTGAAGCCTGGCGAAGACCATGCAAAATGGGTTGTCTATCCTGTTGACGAAGCTGAAACACTAACTTGGTATGAGTTTGCTGCAAAAAACAGGGTTGCGCACTCAACAAAGAAAAGGCTTCTTATAGGGATTGTAGATGAGGAAAACGATGTTACATATTATGAAATCAAGTGGGTCAGGCCATAAGTTATATAAATAAAACAGGCTTTTTGAACTTCTATGCCAGAAACAAAAGCAGAGGCTGTTTTAAGGCTCATAAAGATGAAAGGGCCGTTAATACCAATACAAATAACAAAGGAAATCAGCGGCAACACAATGTTCGCTGGCGCAATCCTTTCCCAGCTTGTGGATGAGAAAAAAGCATTTCTGACAAGTGTAAAAGTGGGTGGAAGCCCTGTTTATTATATTGGCGGGCAGGAGCCAAGGCTTGTCGAGTTTTACAAATATCTAAATGAAAAGGACAGGAAAACATTTGATATTCTAAAGCAGAAAAAAGTGATTAGGGACAGCGAGCAAAATCCGCTAATAAGATTCTCATTAAGGACTATAAAAGACTTTGCTAGACCGCTTGAGGTGCAGGTTGGAAACAGCACGGAGATATTCTGGAAATGGTATTTAGTTTCTGACAGCGAAGCTGAAACCCTGATAAAAGATGAATTAAAGGATTTGATTTCAGAAAAAGTGGTGCCTGTTCAAAAAGAAATGTCAAAAGAGGAAATCAAGAATGAGATAAGAGAAGTCAGGAAAGAGGAAATAAAAAAAGAGACGCCAAGAAGGGAGGAAGCGAAGAAGATAACAGAGTTTGCAGATGAAACCCAAGCTGAACAAAGTTCAGCTGGGCCCAGAAAAAGCTCTGCTTTTTCTAGGGAAAAGGAGGAAATCAAGAAAAAGATAAGGGTAACAGAAGATGATTTCCTTGAAAAGGCGAAGAAATTCTTCAAGAATAAGGAGATTGAGATTATTGACTTCAAGATACTTAGAAAGAATTCAGAAATTGAGTTTATCCTGAAGGTTCCGAGTACAGTTGGCTCATTTGAATATTACTGCAGGGCAAAGAACAAGAAGAACCTGTCTGATTCAGACCTTTCATCTGCCTATGTTCAGGGACAGCTGAAGAAGATGCCTGTAATCCTCATTACAACAGGGGAGCTTACAAAAAAGGCAAAAGAATTGTTGAGCAAGGATTTCAAGTTAAATGTAATAAAGATATGAGGTGGTAAAATGAAAAAATTATTTGTTGTGCTGCTGCTGGCTGCATTTTTGCTGGCTGGCTGCGGGAACAAGATGGAATCAACGGTCGTGAAGGTTCCGAAGGTGGCTGAGGAGACACGCGCTGTGGCGCCTCAGGTGAGTCAGGAGGAAGCTGGCCAGATAGTGGAGGACTTAAGCGACGAGATAAATGCGGCAAAAGTAGATGCAGAAAAATGCCTTGTAGGCGGAGTGAGATCGTGCCTTCCTGTAAATTATAAGATAGGAAGCATAGGCGACAGCCTTGTGTTTGCCTATGGAATCAAGAGCCAGGAGGTTCCAAGAACACAATATAAAATAGTTGTGAATTTTGTAGAACGTCAGATATCTATGGGTGAGGCGCCTGTTGAAGCCGAGGATGCAACAATGAACACCTGGGTTGTCAACCAATATGGTGAAAAATACATGGATTCGCAGGAAACCTGGGTTGCGCCAATTGTTATCAAGATAGGCAAAAATATCGGCGTCGATAAGGAAACGGTGCCAGGAACATATATTTTTGAGATAAAAGCGCAGAAAGTTGACTCGAACGGATTTACAGACGACTACGAAGCGAAGAAAGTCTCTATAAAAATAAAATAATTTTATTTTTTATTTTTTAAAATGGGAACAAAGCTTAAGGAAATAATACAAAAGAAGGAAATTTCATTGGATGAGCTGAGAAACAAGAAGCTCGCAGTAGATTCATTTAATGTTCTTTATCAGTTTTTATCTTCGATAAGGCAAAGGGATGGCTCTCTGCTTACGGACAGTCACGGGAATGTCACAAGTCATCTGGTTGGCCTGTTCAGCAGGACAACAAAGCTTATGCAGTACGGCATAATGCCTGCATTTGTTTTTGACGGCAAAGCGCCAGAAATGAAATGGAGGGAGACAGAAAGAAGGGCAGGTGTTAAAGCAGAGGCAAAGCTGAGGTATGAGGAGGCTGCCAAAAAAGAAGATATTGAGGAGATGAAGAAGTATGCTTCAAGAACCACGAAGCTGACAAAAGAAATGGTTGAGGATGCAAAAAAGGTTGTCGAGGAGCTCGGCCTGCCTGTTATCCAGGCGCCGTCTGAAGGGGAAGCGCAGGCAGCTTACATGGTCAACAAGGGGGAATTGTGGGGCGAGGTAAGCCAGGATTATGACTGCCTGCTGTTTGGCGTGAAAAAATTATTGCAGAACTTGACAATTTCTGAAAAGAAAAAGCTGCCCGGAAAATTAAGCTATGAAAATATCCGCCCTCAGTTGATAGAGCTTGAGCCTAATCTCAATGAATTGGGGATAAACCAGGAGCAGATGATAATGATTGGAATTTTAGTCGGGACTGATTATAATCCTAGCGGAATAAAAGGAGTTGGGCCAAAGAATGCGCTGAAGCTTGTGAAGGAATACAATGGACGGTTTGATAACATGTTTGACAAGCTTGAATGGAGCAAATATTTTGACTTTTCATGGAAAGAGGTTTATGAGTTGATAAAAAATATGCCTGTTACAGACGAATATGAGCTAAAATGGAAAGATATTAATAAGGAGAGGATTATTAAGCTGCTTGTTGACAAGCATGATTTCGGCCTTGAAAGGGTTGAATCTACGCTTGAAAAGCTGAAGAAGTTCGGAGAGCAGAAAAAACAAACAGGACTGGGAGCATGGGCAAAGTAACTTTTGCATTAAAACATCTTGGAGCTGCTTTGCTGGTCAAGGCAGTGTTTTACTTAATCATTTCTATACTTTTGATCTGGCTGATGAAATGGGCTGAAATAACTAAGATTTTTTCTTGGAAATATGTTATTGTGCTGGCAATCTGCTTGCTTCTTTTTTCTGTAATGTTTAAGCCATATGTGCCGGGAAAGAAATAAAATGCTTGCAGTAAAAGTACCTCTAAAAAAAGTTGAAGCCACGAAGGACTATTTGATTAAAAAAGGTATTCTTGAAAGGGGGTGCAGAATATTCAAGGAAAAAGGTTTTATTTATCTGCCCATAAAGGAAAAGTTCAAGACAGAATTTTCATTTGCAGACAAGAAGTTTGAAGAAATTGAAAGGCCGAAGACACTGAAGGAAGTTTTGAAGGGTAAGCTAACAGAAAATGAGCTTTCTGAACTGAAAACCGCATTTGATGTTGTTGGCGAAATTGCAATTCTTGAGATTGATGATAAACTGAGGAAAAAAGAAAAGGTAATCGGGAAGGCGCTGCTCGCTACAGCCCCAAACATAAAAACTGTTTTGAGAAAAGAAGGCAGCCACACAGGCGAGTTCAGGGCGCAGAAGATGAAGTTTCTTGCAGGCAAAAACACAAAGGAAACAGTGCACAAGGAATTGGGCGTGAAGCTTAAGCTGAATGTTGAGAAGGTTTATTTCTCGCCGAGGATTACAACTGAAAGAAAAAGGATAATGGAGCTGGTCAATCCGGGTGAGGATGTGCTTGTCATGTTTTCAGGCGCAGGTCCCTATGTCTGCGTCATTGCAAAGAACACAAAGGCAAAAAGCGTTTATGGTGTTGAGATAAACCCTGACGCGCATAAATATGCGCTGGAGAATGCCAAGGAAAACTGGCTTTACAATGTTAAGCTGTTTTTGGGCGACGTAAAGAAGGTTGTTCCGAAGCTGAACAAGAAGTTTGACAGGATTCTGATGCCGCTGCCAAAATCAGGAGAGAATTTTCTTGATGTTGCACTGAAGGCGGCAAAGGAAAAGGCAGTTATTCATTTTTATGACTTCCTTGCTGACAAGGATATACCAAAAAAGGCATATGAGAAGGTTAAAAAGGCCTGCGAAAGAAATAAAAAGAAGTGCAGGATACTTGGTTTTGTGAGGTGCGGGCAGCTTGCGCCGCGCGCATTCAGGGTTTGCGTTGATTTCGAGTGCAGAGCATGATCCTAGAGTGAACACCCTCTGAGCTTCGGCGATGATGAAAGGAATTACTTAGGACATGCGCACAATATAGAATCAGCCAAAAATATCCTTGTATTCCTCTTCGAACTCCTCTTCCTGCCTTACCTTCTCAACTGCCTTGAGCATGTCATCTTCCTTGACCTTTGTTCTGTTCGCTCTTATCGCAAAGTAGCCTGCCTCTGTGGCAACTGCCCTTATCTCTGCGCCTGAGAAATTCTCCATCTTTTTGATTACCTTGTCAACATCAACTTTTTCAAGCGTCATGCGCTTCGTGTGGATTTTGAAAATATCCCTTCTGCCTGCTTCATTTGGAATTGGAACCTCTATCAATCTGTCCAGCCTTCCTGGTCTTAGGATTGCAGGATCAAGTATGTCTTTCCTGTTTGTGCAGCCAATTATCTTCACATTTCCCAACGGCTTGAATCCGTCAATCTCAGCGAGAAGCTGCATGAATGTCCTCTGAACCTCTCTTTCGCCGCTTGTGCCTATGTCTATTCTCTTTGCTGCCAGCGCATCCAGCTCGTCGATAAAAATCACAGAAGGCGCTTTTTCCCTTGCAAGCTGGAATATCTCCTTTATCTGCTTGGCTCCTTCACCAATGAACTTCTGCACAAGCTCAGATGCAACAACCTCTATGAATGTTGAGTTTGTTGAAGACGCAACTGCTTTTGCAAGCAGTGTCTTTCCTGTGCCAGGAGGCCCGTGAAGCAGGATTCCCTTTGGGGGCTCTATTCCCACTTTCTTGAATAACTCCGGCTTCAGCAACGGAAGCTCAATCACTTCCTTTATCTCCTCTGCCTGCTGCTCAAGCCCGCCAATGTCAGTAAATTTTGTATCTGGCTTTTCAATTATTACATATCTTTCAACATTAAATGATTTTGAAGAAGGAATTTTTCTTATGATTGTAAGATTCTTCTGCTCAGCAAGAACAAAGTCGCCTGGGTGGATCTTTTCAGTGCAGCCTGGGGAAACATCAACTAGGAATTCGTTGCCGTTGGTCAGCTTCAGGACAACTCCATTGTCCAGTACATCCTTTACCTCCGCAATAATCAGCGGATTCTTCTGAAACTTTGAAAGTTCATCCTTCAGGTGCGTGACTGTCTCCCTGAGAATGCGGTTTTCTGCATCTAAATCATCTACATTTGCAGTATACCCCAGAATTGCATCCTTTATTTCATCCTTTGCCTTTGTTTTCATGGTTTATTGCAAAAGATGCAGGTTTATATAGCTTTTGCTTAAAAAGCCATATTCACATAGACAAATTTATATATAACAATAATTAAAATAAACATTATGGGAAAACAAGGCCAGATGAAGGTTTTTATCATAGTGGGATTAATCCTGTTAATAGCTATGGCTTTTCTATTGTACGCAAAAAATGTAATGGGATGAACCCTTCGCGCAAGTTTTATAAACTCCCATTCTTAAACCAAATATAATGAAAGACCCGCGAATAGAGAAAATAGCAAAGCTTCTTGTTGAGCATTCTGTCAATGTTAAGAAAAATGATGCTGTGAGAATATCTATGGAACCAGAGGCAAGTCCGCTTGCGCTGGAAGTCTACAGGCTCTGCGTCAAGAAAGGCGCTTTCCCCTACATAAGGTGCGGGGTTCCTGGAGCCGGCTACATTTATTACAAATATGCAAGCGACGCTCAATTAAAAAAATTCCCAAAGGTTGCGATGTTTGAGGAGAAGAACACAGATGCTGTCATAAACATAAGCGGCGACTACAATACAAGGGAATTCTCAAACATAGACCCAAAAAAAATGGCGCTGAGAAGCAGGGTTACGAAGCCATTGAGCGATTACAGGATGAAAAAAGACAGGTGGGTCGGCTGCGATTATCCAACAAATGCGCTGGCGCAGGAAGCAAATATGTCTTTGGAGGAGTATGAGGACTTTGCATTTGGTGCGATGAGCGTTGATTCAAAAAATGTTATGCCGCAGATGCTCAGGATTAAAAAACTACTGGACAAGACAAACATTGTAAGGATTGTCGGCAAAAATACAGACTTGAGCTTTTCTGTAAAGGGGATGACTTCGATGGCAGAATATGCCACTCATAATGTTCCTGACGGCGAGGTTTTCACTTCGCCTGTTAAAAACTCAGTGAACGGCCACATAGCATTCAGCTATCCTGCAATAAGGGCGGGCAACGAGGTCAGTGGTATCTGGCTTGAATTCAGGAATGGGAAGGTTGTGAAGGAAAAAGCAGAAAAGAACCTAAAATTCCTCAAGGCTATGCTTGACATGGATGAATATTCAAGATTCATCGGCGAATTCGGCATAGGCTGCAACTACAAGATAAGCAAGTTCACAAAAAATCTTCTCTTTGACGAAAAAATTGGCGGAACAATACATCTTGCGCTCGGCCACTGCTACCCTGAAAACTGCAAGGGAAATGAAAAGAATGCAAACACAAAGTCTGCGCTGCACTGGGATATACTGAAAGATTTTAGGTTTGATGGTGGTGAAGTTTATTTTGACAAGAAACTGATACAGAAGAACGGCAAGTTTCTAGTGTAAATAGCTCTTCAGAAAACTTTTCTTGAATTTCAGAAAATCTCCTTTCCTGATTGCTTTTCTTGCATTTCTAAGAAGCTCGTGGATAAAAAACAAGTTATGATATGAAGCTAGCCTCATTCCAAGCATCTCCTTTGACCTGAACAAATGATTGAGGTATGCTCTTGTGTAATTCTGGCAGACAGGGCATTTGCAGTCGTCAACTGGCTTGAAATCATTTGCAAATCTTGCCTTTTCAACCTGCATCTTTCCTTTTTTCGTGAAAATGCAGCCGTGCCTTGCATTTTGCGTTGGAAATGCTGAATCAAAGATGTCAATTCCCATTCCGATTGACTCAATAATATCCTCAGGAGAACCGACACCCATCAAATATCTTGGCTTTTCCTCTGAAATGTGCGGGACAGATGCCTTAACCATCTTGTGCATGTCTGCCTTGCCTTCGCCAATGCACAATCCGCCTAACGCAACGCCGTCGAAATCAAGCGAATCAATGAACTTAACGCTTCTTTCCCTCAAATCCTTGAAAACGCTGCCTTGGGCAATGCCAAAAAGAAGCTGCTTGCCTTTATGCGAATCTTTGCATCGCTCTGCCCATCTGTGTGTCATCTCCATTGACTTTTCAATATGCGCCCTGCTTCCACCATATTTGGGAACGTCGTCGAGAGTCATTGCAACATCAGAACCAAGCTCCTGCTGTATCTCCATGCATTTCTCAGGCGTCATTATGTGCTGCTTGTTTTCATAGGACTTGAAAATAACGCCATTATTTGTTCTGCCGACAAAAAAATCACTGCTTAAAATCTGGAATCCGCCGGAATCTGTGAAAATACATTTATTAAAATCCATGAACTTGTGCAAACCGCCTGCTTTTTTTATCAACTGTGTTCCTGGCTTCAGGTAGAGATGAAATGCATTTGCGATTATTGCCTCGCAGCCCATCTCATTCAATTCAGAAGAGCTTATTTGCTTTACAGAAGCCCTTGTGGCAACAGGCATGAAGAAAGGAGTCTCGACTGAAAAATGGCTTGTTTTCAGAATTCCTGTCCTTGCTGTCTTATCTTTGCTTGTTAGCTTATACATCATTTCTTCACTGCTTCAAACTCTATGAACCATTTGTTTAACTTGCTGTCATACTTGAACAGAACATTATGCTTCTTGGATTTGTCTAAAGCGAAGAGGAGAGGCATAGGTATTGTCGTCTCGAAGCTCGAGCCCCTTCGATATAGTTTACGTTTGAGAGTTGTCATTTTTAGTTTTAATGTGATACAATAATTGGGCAGCATTTTATTGACGACACCCAATCTCTATCTGCATCATTGTTTCGTGATTGCACTACTTGAACAACAACTTCTCCTGCGGGACAGGAAGCTGTTGAAAAAGGAGAGTAACTGCCTGTACCCGGCACAGCTATAGTGATTGTATCACAGGTAGTTCCAATACTAACAGTATGTGTTTTTGTATCAACATAATTTTTTGTTGCAGCATATTGCGGGCTAATCGGGTCTGCAAGATTTGTAATAGAATTGCCTCCCATGTTAACGCTGCCTCCAAAATAACCTGCGCCGCTAGTATAAATTCCATAATAGTTGTAAGCGAGGTAAGAAGCAATGCCAGTAACAGTATTATAAAAAAAACCTCCCATAGAAGCGCCATCTCCTCTTACTCCATAATAAGTGGAAGCAGAACCATAAACTCCATAACTGCTTCCAGATGAATATGTTCCGTAAGTGCCTCCTGCTACTTGTAGTTTCCAATCCGCACCAGGAGCCAAGCCAATGCCGACGTTGCCGTCGAACATTGCGTTTTGAGTGCCATGAGGTATTCTTAATGCCCAATAACCCTGATTATTTAGCAATCCAAAATAACTGCTATCATAATAAATATACCCCCTGCTTGTTCCATCATTCCTAATTAAATGCATCCCTCCGGGGTCATTTGCTCCGCTTCGCAAGTACATATAATAAGAATTTTCTGGATAAAAATGATGCCCAGGATAGGTTGACCCGCTGTCCCAATAGAGGCCTGTTTGGCCAGAATTGAATCTTAACCAGCCGCCAACATAAGCTTCACTTGTTGTTCTTATATTCCCTTTAAAATATCCTGCATACCCGTTTGTTGAAGTGCCTGTGCTTGCATAAATTGTAGACCAAAATCCATCACGATGTGCTAATGCTGCAAACTCTCCCAGTGTGCTTGTGCCTCCTCCATAAATTACACTGAGAGCTGATTGACTTGTGCTTCCAAGATTTGAATCAATAGTTAATCTTGATAAACTAGATGGATACGTTCCTATACCTACGTTGCCGCCACTAGGTTGCAACGCTGTGCCGCTTTTGCCGTATGAACTTCCGCCATCAATAACAATTCCTGTCGCCCAAGCAAGTTTTAATTGCTGATATGGAGCAGACCATGCTCCAGCAGTTCGATAAATCCCATAGTCCAGCGGAGAGGGGCTGTACCAGGTAATCCCATCAGCGGTATCCCTTCCATCATTCAAATTACCAAAACTCAATTTCGCGCCGGGGCTCGTTGTGCCGACTCCGACGTTGTAGCTAGTTGAAGACGGATAAAGATTGCTGCCTGATAAAGTCCAATAACTTGTGCCGGCAGTGGCTGCTGTTGTTTGAGTTGTTCCGTCAGGAAACTTGTAACCTCCAGATGAAGATTCCACTGTGCCTGCCACTTTCAATTTAGAAGTTCCTGGCGACGTGCCGATGCCGACGTTGCCATTTTGATCTAGGATAAATCTATTTGCTCCAGCAGTGACATCTTGAATTGCAAGATAATCTGTAGCATCGGATGTTACCAGTCCAATCTCAAATTTTCTTCCTGATGTTTTAAAACCTAAAAGCGAAGAGTCTGCAGAAGTGCCTTCTATAAGTAACTGTGGAGTTCCCCAGCTATGACCTCCGCCGTATATGTGCAGATCTCCGCTTGGCGTTGTCGTGCCGATGCCGACGTTGCCTGTGCTTCCTTTCAGCGTCATTATATTTACACCGCCGTAGCCGCCTCCTCTCTGTGCGCCTAGTAACAAGTCTGTGTCAGCTATTACAGCGTATCTTGCAGCAGAAATGCTCACATTATTAGAACCGCCCTGCACCAGCAGCTCTTCCTTGTTTGCAGCAGTGGAGCCGACAAGTATGCTGGTTGTCCCATTTATGGTAATATTCCTGTCTGGCGCCTTTGTTCTGATGCCGACGTTGCCTATGTTTGTGTTATAGATATCATTCGTGCCTGCCTTTTGTGCCCATAAGCCTCCACCTGCTGTGCTCAGGCATTTGTTGCCAACGGCTGTGCAGATGTCACCTGTTGCATTTATTTTGCCGACAACATCAAGCGCTACTTTCGGATTTGTAGTGTTGATGCCGACTTTGTCTTTGATGTTTGCCGGATAAAGATTAGTGCCTGACCGTGTCCATACGCCTACTGCCCCAGAATCACAGACAACTGTTCCATCTTGGTTGACTGTTCTTATGGAGCTTCCAAGTGCGCATGTTCCTGTTATTTTTGTCTGAATGTCAGGAACACCTATCAACCTTGCCCAGGGAACGCTTCCACTAATTAATGTTCCTGTCCATTTGACATCTTTAAATAATTCAACTGTATTTGTCAAAGAATCAAATTTTGCCCAGGGGCCTGCTTCTTTTCCAATCCAGAGATTTCCGCTATCTTCATTTATGTGTTGGTTTGAATTGACAGAATTGCCCCAGTACAAACCGAATCCTGGTTGCAAAGAATAATTGCCTGCTGGAAATGTTCCGGGACCGACTTGGCTGGCTGAATGCCCTGGATTTGGAACTGCTGCGAAAGCTATTGCTACAGAAATCAGAAATACGACGAAAAAAAGCAGTTTTTTCATATTTTATACTTATTTTTTTACTTTTTAAAATGTATATAAATTTACTTATATTTAAATCTTTCGGAGAAATAGTTAAAATGGCGGTTCTAGATTTAGAAAAATGGTTAATGTGCCTTAGGAACGTTAACGCAAATCAGCTTCTTTGATGTTTTTGTAAGAACAACTGGCTTGTCAAGCATCAGTACGTCGTCTTCAATCCTTATCCCAAACTTATTTTTGACATAAACACCTGGCTCAATTGTGAAAATCGAGTTTTTCCTGATAATCCCTTTTGATTTCAGGCTAAGATTTGGCTTTTCATGTATCTCTGCGCCAATCCCGTGTCCAAGTCCGTGCGTGAAGTATTTTGAAAGTGTTCCAAGCGACTTTACAGCACAATCATAAACATCTTTTGCCTGCATGCCTGGCTTCAGGATTTTTATTGAATTAAGCTGAGCATTCAAAACAGCTTCGTAAATCTCTTTTTCTTTTTTCGAAGGCTTTCCTAAATAGATTGTCCTTGTTATGTCTGTGCAGCGCCCCTTGTAATTTATCCCGAAGTCAATTACGCAGAATCCTTTTTTCAATCTGCCCTTCGGCGCCTTGTGCGAATACGATGCATTTGGCCCTGAAGCAATTATCGGCTCAAAAGAAAGTCCGACTGCGTTGTCAAGAACTTCTTTTTTCAGGAAAACCGAAACATCCTCCTCTGTTCTGAATCTCTTGAAATTGTTAATGCATTTCTGAATTATCTTATCTGTTAATTTGCACGCCTTCCTGTAAAGCTTAATCTCTGCTTTTGTTTTTATCTCCCTCAGATCAAGGCATATTTCAGAGACGTCCTTGAACCTTGCCTTGAATTTTTTCCTCAGCTGCTTCTGCAGGTAAACGCTTGTTTCCTTTTCATCAACCCCAATTAATCTTGTAACTCCCGTATTCTTCTTTATTATCTCAAAAGCAGGCTTGTCTTTCCAGCTGTATGCTTTTATCCCTGT
>CAIMOB010000032.1 GCA_903842985.1 uncultured archaeon | reverse complement strand
GAGCATAATCAGTGACGAGAGAGCGCTTGCTCAGTAATGAACATTTGGCTTTTTCTAGAGAAGTGCTACTAACATAAAATAATATATAGAAATGAGGTAAAAACAAATGAATATATTTGAAAATTTTGGCTTAAGCCAACAACTGTTGACAGCAATAAACGAGCTGGGAATAACCCAGCCTACGCAGATCCAGCAGCTATCCATCCCGCACATAATGCAGGGAAAGGATATTATAGGTGAATCAGCGACAGGCTCAGGAAAGACACTGGCATTCGGCTGCTGCATAACAGACAATGTAAAGCATGGAGAGGGACTGCAGGCGCTAATCCTGACTCCAACAAGGGAGCTGACAGAGCAGGTAAAAGAATCTCTCAGGCAGCTTTCAAGACACAACCATCTTAATGTCATATCAATCTACGGCGGAGTTTCAATTAACCCGCAGATAGACGGATTGCGCAGCGCAGATGTTGTTGTCGCAACACCAGGAAGATTTTTGGACCATCTTGAAAGGAATACAATTAATGTTTCAAAAATAAAAATCCTTGTTCTCGACGAGGCAGACAGGATGTTTGACATGGGTTTCATAGAGGATGTCGAGAGGATAATAAGGTCATGCCCTTCAAAAAGGCAGACTTTGTTTTTTTCAGCGACAATCTCTTCGCGTGTCAAGGAGCTGGCAAAGAGATACATGTTTCAGCCGAAGGAAGCTTTGGCAGTGAATCTTGTTGACCCTAGCAAGCTGAAGCAGGTCTACTACGACGTGCAGAGAAGCATGAAGATGTCCTTGCTTGTGCATCTGATTAAACAAGAGAACTCAGGCCTGGTGATGGTCTTCTGCAACACAAGGAAAAATGTTGACTTTGTGACGAAGAATCTCCGTGCGAACAAGATTGATGCAATTGCAATCCATGGCGGGCTTTCGCAGAACAAGAGGACAAGAACAATTGACATGTTCAACGATGCAAAGGCCCATGTTTTGGTTTGCACCGACGTTGCAGCAAGAGGACTGCACATCGACAACGTCTCGAACATCTACAACTACGACCTTCCAAAGGACTCAAAGGATTATGTCCACAGGATTGGAAGGACAGCAAGGGCAGGTGAGTCAGGGCAGGCAATAAATCTTGTGTGCGACTATGACTATGACAATTTCTCGAGGATAATGTCAGACTACAGGGAATTCAACATTGAAAAAGCAGAAAGGCCCTATCTCGAACAGATTAAATTTATTGCGATTAGCAGCAGTGACGGAAACAGCGACGAAAGCAACAATGGAAGAAGGCCAATGCGGAGAGGGCGTTTCTTCAAAAGGAGATACAACTGATGGTGGGCTACAACATAGTCCACTTCTGCAGAAACTGCAGGATAAGGTACGTCACCGGCAAGGAAGAGTCGCAGAAATATCTTTGCGACAAATGCCAGAAGGTTGCTGTGAAGAGCAGGTAATTTTTTATTTTTTTTAAATTAATCCGTTCCAATTTTTCTCAATGTAATACTCAATCGTTTCTCTTGTTCCTGATTCCAAATCAAGTTCAAGCGCTTTTTGAGGCGGGGTCCAGAGATAGCTTGTAGCTTCGTGATTTAGCTTGACAGCCTTATCTTTTGTCCTGCAGAAATACTGCAGTCCAATAAAATGCAGATTTTTCTTGTGGTACTGCTTCGGGCTTATGAATTCATGAACTCTTAGGTGTATTAAATCATAAACTTTGAGTCCGGTTTCTTCACGAGCCTCCCTTCTTACCGCATCTTCTATTCTCTCATTTTTTTTAATATGTCCGCAGGGGATAATGTACTCCCCATTCCATTTTGGAGAATTCAACAGGATCATTTCATCCTCAAGGTTGAGAATCATGATGCCAACAGTGCTTCTTGGGAATTCTTTCATGAGAATTACAAAATTTGGCAGTTATTAAATGTTTTGGTAAGCAATTTTTTATTTCTTTGGTACGCAACAGATGCATGGACACAGTACTTCGTTTACTTCTCCAATGTTTGTTTCATTTTTATAACACTCATTTTTTAAAACTCCATCCACCTCAGTCATCATACTAGATACGCGTCCTCCCTTTGAAATGCATCCTTCCGGTGAAATACCTAATATTTGGTATCTATAGAAAATTAAAAACAGCAAAACAACAACAATCAGTATCAACAGAGTTATTAAGATGGTTTTTTTCTTCACAGCATGTTTTAAACTGCAGAAGTATAAAAAATTATCTGCAAATTATAACCATACATATCTCCTAAACCCCATACATCCTAAATCACCATAACCTTTATATATGACCCCCTTTTTTCTTGTATACAGCTTTGGATTCAATTTCGCCTCCATTCTTTATACTCTTGAAGCAAAGCATGTATGCACAAGCTGAGCTTGTCGCATGAATTAAACTGAGTTTTAGTTTTTCTCTATATCAGCGACCAAATTTCAATAATAATTCCCGTTTATCCTGCGGGAGGCTGCTGCTATCGGGGTTCGATAAGCCATGCAAGTCAGGTAGCAATACCGGCGGAATGCGCAGTAACACGTCGATAATCTATCCTTTGGTCTGGGATAACCTCGGGAAACTGAGGGTAATACCGGATAAGGCAAAGATACTGGAATGTTCCTTGCTTCAAAGGCAACACCAAAGGACGAGTCGGCGCTCGATTAGGTAGTTGGCGGTGTAAAGGACCACCAAGCCTTAGATCGGTAGAGGCCTTGAAAGAGGAAGCCTCGCGAAGGGCACTGAGGAACTGGCCCTAGCCCTACGGGGTGCAGCAGGCTCGAAGTCTTTCCAATGTGCGAAAGCGTGAGAAGGGAACCCTGAGTGCTCATGTTTTACATGGGCTTTTGCCAAGAATAAATACCTTGGCGAATAAGTGGTGGGCAAGACCGGTGCCAGCCGCCGCGGTAACACCGGCGCCACAAGTGGTGGCCATTTATTTGGCTTAAAGCGTCCGTAGCTGGTTAGGTAAATTTCTTGTGAAATCGTTGAGCTTAACTCAACGGCGTGCAGGAAACACTGCCTGACTAGGGACTGGGAGAGGTTGGAGGTATTCCTGGGGGAGCGGTAAAATGCTATAATCCTAGGAGGACCACCTATTGCGAAGGCATCCAACTAGAACAGATCCGACAGTGAGGGACGAAGGCTAGGGGAGCGAACTGGATTAGATACCCAAGTAGTCCTAGCAGTAAACTCTGCGAGCTAGGTGATGCGTATTCCTTGAGAATGCGCAGTATTGTAGCGAAGGCGTTAAGCTCGCCGCCTGGGAAGTATGGTCGCAAGGCTGAAACTTAAAGGAATTGGCGGGGAAGCACACAAGGGGTGCGGCGTGCGGTTTAATTGAACTCAACACCGGAAATCTCACCAGGACCGACGGCAGAATGAAGGTCAGGCTAAGGACCTTACCAGACAAGCCGAGAGGTGTTGCATGGCCGTCGTCAGCTCGTGCTGTGAAGTGTCCAGCTAAGTCTGGTAACGAGCGAGACCTGTATCTTTAGTTGCTAACAGCTCCCAATGGAGGTCTGAGCACATTAAAGAGACTGCCTTCGTAAGAAGGAGGAAGGTGCAGGCGACGGTAGGTCTGTATGGCCCGGATGCCCTGGGCTACACGCGCGCAACAATGGTAGGGACAATGGGATGCAACCGCGAAAGCGGAAGCCAAACCTCTAAACCCTATCTTAGTTCAGATTGAGGGTTGTAACCCACCCTCATGACGCTGGAATCCCTAGTAATCGGAAGTTAGCAGCTTCTGGTGAATGTGTCCCTGCTTCTTGCACACACCGCCCGTCAAGCCATCCGAGCTGGGTCTAAGTGAGACGCAGTTTTCTTGATTGTTTCGAACTTAGGCTCGGTGAGGCGGGTTAAGTCGTCACAAGGTATCCGTAGGGGAACCTGCGGATGGATCACCTCCTTTAACACTTTTTTTGCCCTTAGTTGAGTCGGGCAAAAATTTTGTGTTATTAATTTGAAAAATAAAACTCAGTTACATGCGCATAAAAATCCAAAAGATTTTTTGCGCCCCAAAACGCACTGCGTTTTGTGGGCTTTGCTTTTTTTTATTTTTTTAATCATGCTCAATAAAATGAATCCAAAAGGCTCGAGAGTCACTTGCGTGATTCTCTAATTTTGGGCCTGTAGCTCAGCCTGGTAGAGCATCGCCCTTGCATCGGACAAATGTCCGGAAAGAAAGGCGGGGGCCGCGGGTTCGAATCCCGCCGGGTCCAGTTGTCTTAAGGATCAACAAAGAAATCCAGGCAAACAAAATGGTTTGGAAAATTGAATTTCCAAATCAAGGTCATCTCATATTTCATTTTGATGACCAAGTACATTGGAGAGGCAGAATACTATTAGGTGGATGACTTGGCTCAAACGCTGACGAAGGACGTGGCAAGCTGCGATAAGCTCCGGCGAGGCGCATGCAGCCTTTGAACCGGAGATTTCCGAATGAGACTTCTCCTTGAATCCGAAAGGATGGGGAACGCGGTGAATTGAATCGTCTTAGTAACCGCAGGAAAAGAAATCAATTGAGATGCCGCTAGTAACGGCGAGCGAACACGGCACAGGACAAACCGACTCTGGCGCATAACGCGTCAGGGATGTGGGGTTGTAACACTGTCTACTAAACTCTAACTGAGCGAAACAAAGTCTCCTGGAATGGAGTGCCAAAGAGGGTGAAAGCCCCGTAGTTGAAGTTCAGAGGGCTATTGACAGGATGTTGAGTACTGCTCATCGACAATTGAGCAGGAAACTGGGAGCCATTAACTTCCAATCCTAAATACGTTTTGAGACCGATAGCGAACCAGTACCGCGAGGGAAAGTTCAAAAGAACTCTTTACAGAGAGTGAAAAGAACCTGAAACCTAATAGTTATGGTAAGGCAGGGCCCTTTGGGGTTCTGCCGTGCGTTTTGAAAAACGTGCCAGGAAGTTTATTCGAGTGGCGAGGATAACTAAGGTATCCAAAGCGAAAGCAACTTGCTCGCAAGAAATGAGGAGCAGGCCTATGAAAGTGGGCACAGTCACTCGGGTATGACTCGAAATCCGGCGATCTATTCCTGAGTAAGGCGAATCGAAGGTAAAACTTCGTGGAGGCCTGAAGAGGTTCTACGTGCACGTGTTCTTCTAACTTGGGAATAGGGGTAAAAAGCCAATCGAGACGGAAGATAGCTGGTTCCTGCCAAAGTTGGCCGTAGTCAAGTCTCGACGGAGACTGTTGAAGCGGTAGAGCGACGGATCTAGGATTTAGGAGGGGAAACCCTTCGATTCTTTGTCCAACTCCGAATGCTTCAACGTCGTAGAAGTCGGGAAACGGGTGTCCGGGGTAAACTTGGTCACCGAGAGGGGAACAACCCAGACCATGGTTAAGGTCCCTAAGATCAATTAAGTGTGAACGGGTGAAGGATGTGCACATCCACAGACAGCAAGAAGGTAGGCTCAGAAGCAGCCACCCTTTAAAAAGTGTGTAACAACTTACTTGTCAAGGATGTGTGCTCTGAAAATAATCGGGGCTAAATTGATTACCGATACCATGGGTTACCGAAAGGTATACGGTAGGCAGGTGTTCTGTTAGGGCAGAAGCTTCTTCTTGAGAAGAAGTGGACCTTGCAGAAATAAAAATCCTGGCGGTAGTAGGATCGTAGCAGAGCAAGAGTCTCTGCCACCGAAAGGGCAAGGGTTTCTTGGCAATGTAGATCAGCCAAGAGTCAGTTGGTCCTAACTCGAGTTCATAATAGAATTTCGGGGAAAGGGAAACAGGTTAATATTCCTGTACTGATTAGATATGCGTGGCAACACAAGCTCTGTTTCTGACGCTTCTGGCTAGGTCGACAGCAACTGTCGTTGCTGCTAACTGAAGCAAATCTGGGAAGTATCGTAATGGTGAGAACCAGATTAAATTTAGGAACGGCGGCTCGTACGAGTCGTTCGGCTGATGCCTGGAGTCCATGAAAAAGGAACAGAGAAAAATTCTAGTCAACCATACCCAGAACCAGCACTGGTGCCCCTAGGTGAGAAGCCTAAGGTGTGAGAGTGTAATCCGAGTAAGGGAATTCGGCAAATTAGCCCCGTGCCTTCGGCATAAGGGGTCCCTGCTGTTGTGTTCGTATGAATGCGTTAGCAGGGCTCAGTGACAAGAGGGTCCCGACTGTTTAACAAAAACTTAACCTTTCGCCAGTCCGCAAGGATGAGTATGAAAGGTGACGCCTGCCCAGTGCCGGTATCTCAAACTCCTTTTCAAGGGAGCTAAGGACCGGTAAACGGCGGAAGTAACTATAACTTTCTTAAGGTAGCGAAATACCTTGTCGTTTGATTGACGACGCGCATGAATGGCGTAACGAGGTCCCTACTGTCCCTACTTGGAACCTCCCGAACACTATTTTCCGGTGCAAAATCCGGAGACCTCTAGTGGGAAGTGAAGACCCCGTGGAACTTTACTGTAGTTTGTTGTTGCGGTATGGGTTTTGCTGTGTAGCGTAGGTAGTAGTTGTTTGAAACTCAGGCGCTAGCTTGAGCGTAAACGTCAATGAAACACTACCCTTCAGGACCTGTACTGCTAACCGATCGAAAGATTGAGACCGCAGCAGGCAGACAGTTTGGCTGGGGTGGCACCCTCTTGAAAGGATATCAAGAGGGCCCAAAGGTTAGCTCAGCCCGGTCAGAAATCGGGCGTAGAGTGCAAGAGCAAAAGCTAGCCTGATTGGATTCGCAACAACCCCGAATCCAAATGCGAAAGCATGGTCTAGCGATCCCCTATACTCCTTTTGTGGGAGTTAGGTGTGACGGAAAAGTTACCCCGGGGATAACAGAGTGGTCGCGCCCAATAGCTCATATCGACGGCGCGTCTTGCTTCATCGACGTCGGCTCTTCCTATCCTAGGCGTGCAGAAGCGTCTAAGGGTGGGGGTGTTCACCCATTAAAAGGGATGCTAGCTGGGTTCAATACGCTGTGAGGCAGTATGTGTAATATCTACTAGAGGTGTGGAATGTCTGAGGGGAAGGAAGCTTTAGTACGAGAGGAACGAGCGTTCGTGGCCTCTGGTCTACCGGTTATCTGACAAGGTAAGCCGGGCAGCTACGCCATACGGGGATAAGTGCTGAAAGCATCTAAGCACGAAGCCCCCCTCGAAAAGAGACATTCATGGAGCTCCTGCAAAAGACAGGTTTGATAGAGCTGATGTGTAAGCACGAAGGCAACGACGTGTTCAGCATGCAGCCACTAATCGCTCTAACCTTTCCAATGTATTTGGTTTTCATATTTTTTTTGAAAAAATTTATATAGTGTAAACTATTTTCTTTTTGCATGAATAGCGTGGATGACTGCGCTGGTTCAGCACCCCCAAAAGAGGCTGATACAGGAGTAGTTGGCAGATTAAATTTTTCTAGAGCAAAAGAGAGCATTGCAAAAGCTGTTGATGACATTTCCGGGAAAATCGAGGACAGGTACAACAGAAGGATGCGCCACATTGAAGAGAAAAGCCCTGTTCTTTACAGCGTATTAACTTGCTTCATCCCGGTAGCTGATAAGAATGAGTATAAAGAGATTTAGTTTATACAGCTTTGGAATTCTTCGGTTTTTTTGAAAATTTTTCTATTTCAGCTTCCAGCTCGCTTAGAACATTTCTGTTAAATTTAAATTCCCCAATCCCCTTACCTGTTTTATTTCTTGGGTAAACAAGAAAACAGTCATTAAGTATTTGGTAACCTATATACCTAGTTTCTTTTGGCAAATTCAGTTTGGAGCCATCTGAAAAAGATATTATCTTGGCTATGGTTAAAGGATAAAATACATACTCTTTAACACTGCCATCATATTCTTGTTTTTTGCTGTCCATAACATATAAAAAAGAAGAAAAATATAAAAAACTACCTGTTGATTCCTGCCGTAACAAGCCCTGCAAACAATGACATGATCAATCCTTCTGCTGCCCACAGACCCACAAGCCCAACTGGAAGATTAATCAGCAGCACAAGCGAAAGCGAGCTTGGGACAGACGCAACTGCGAAAACAAGCAATCCATACAGCAAGCCTTTCTTCCATGCCTTGCCTGGAAGCGAGCTTTTCACAACATTGTAGACAAGCGCGAAAAGCAGATAGCCTATCAATGCAAACACTGCAGAATAAACATAAAACGATGTTGGCGGAGGCCCTGCTGTTGGCATCATCAGCTTGCTCCATACGCTGAAGTAATTAGCCATCAGGTAGTATGGCATTTCAACCAATGCAGCAACAGTGTGCAGCACCATTGAAATTATTGTTGCTATCAATGCTGACAAAATTATTTTTAACGGTCTCATTTTTTCACCTTCTTCTTGGTTTCTTTTTTCTGGAAAAAGTAGAGATATATTATATCAAGTATTCCAACTGTGTTCACAATCAGCAGAACAACAAACCAGACCTTCTGGCTGTTTCTGGCAGACTTCCACAGTGCAATTCCTTTCCAGACCAAAGACCAGCATAACGCAACCAAAAAAAGCGGCACATATAGTCCCATCATTTTTTACCTCCTTAAGCCAACTTGGCTTTAGATATGAGTAAATATATGATTATTTAAAAATATTACCATTTATAAACTATACAAAAAAGCCGAAAGGTTTAAAAATAACCTCTTTTACCGCACCTTAACCCGTGAGGTGGTATATTATGGCACATGAAGATGAAAACTATGAAAATGAAGACAAAGACGTAAGTGATGACGAAGACGTAAGTGACGATGAAGACGCGGACGATGAAGAAGACGACTCAGACGAAGGACTCTGAATAAATTCTGATTTTTTTATTTTTTTAATTGAGTGCTTGAGATAGCTCTGCCTGGCAATATATTTATAAATTTAATCCAATTCTATTATTGCATGGCAGATTACGAATTCACAAGCGATATCGAAACTTCAAAGGAGCATAGAATAAATCGCATGCATGTCATGGCTTTGGGCTGCAAGTTTGATGGCCTTCAGGCATTAGTGGAGAATAACCTTCAAAATATTTCTAAAAAAGAGATTCCACGTGAATTTGGAGATAGGGAAGTGGAATTATGTGGAGTCATGCGGGATGTAAGATATGAAGTGACTTTAAGCTATGGCGCATGCCCTACGTTCGAGGGCGGGGAAGGCCATTTTGTTGATGTCAAAACTCTTTTGGATGCAGAAGATAGATTAAGTTTGCTTATAGGAATAGAGATGATAAAGTACGAAGCAGAGATGACTATACATATTAAAGAGGTGGACGAGGCGGCTAAATCCCGCCAAAGTAGACCTTCAGCTGAAACTGATATTTATTACTAAAAGAACCCGCCAAGCTTTTGCGTTTTGGAAAACTATATAAAATTAATCCTTTCTGTATTTTCCATGGATGGTGCGCAGCATTATTTGAAGCGTATAGCCAGCGAACAGGATGGGTTCTGGCAGGTTCTAATTAATTACTTCCCTAATGTGTGCAATAAAAATTCAAGAATACTGGACATCTGCTGCGGTGTGGCAAACGAAGAGCCGCTGCTGGTTAGGCATTTTGGCAAAAAAACCGAGCTGATAAGTCTCGATAACAACAAAGGCCTTGAATCGTTATTAAACGAACTTGGAAGAAAATCTGTGAAAATTGGCGATGTGCGGGAGCTTGACAGGCACGTAAAAGGAAAATTTAATCTTGTAATGGGAAGAAATGTCCCGTTAAATCCAAACTATGACGCCTTCAGAGACAGAGTTTTTGATTATTGGCCAGATGTTTTTGAGGACCTGTCGAGATTTATGACAAGTGACGCAACTTTATTCCTGACATTGGTCCGCGAAGATGAGTTTTACCGGGCTGAGGAAATATTAAATTGGGCTGGATACAGAATCAGGTTAAAAGAAATAAATCCAATAATTGTGCCCAGCGATTACATTGGCATTCAAGGAGCTGACACAAAAGACAGTTATGTAATAATTGCGCAGCCTCCTCTTCAATTGAGACTATTTCAGTGTTAAGACTAAAAGAATCCGCCCAGCTTGCTCTGCTCTGGCTGGACAAGCTCCTCTTTCTTGTGCCCGAGGACAGAGAATATTGATTCAACAGCAGGAAGCACCTGGTTGTTGATGTAGTAATCATAATCATACTCATTCCCCATGACTTCATCCGGCATCTTTGCCCTGTCCCTTATCTTGCCTGTGCCCTGCACAACAACATATTTTATCATCGAGCCCGGACCAACTTCCTCTCCGCTGTCCTGCATCCGCTTCGCAACTGCGACATGCGGTCCGACATTCTCATACTCAGCAATCGGCTTCTGCAGCTGCGTGTGAATCACAACCTTGCTCAGCGGAACTTTCCTCTGCTTCAAATCCTTGATTGTGTCTTTCACAAAATTCAGCGCCTTTTCAACATCATTCTCCTGAAGAATAATCCTGATGACCTCCTGCTGGACATCTTTTGCCACAAAGCTCCAGTTCCTCCTAACCATTTCAAAGCCCTTGATTTTTATGTGTCCATCCTTTGAAAGCAATGCATATTTCTTCTTGGCGCCGTAGCTCTGCTCCTTTACTGCAACAAATAATCCTGAGGTGTAGTATCCCTCATACTCAAGCTCCATCAGTTTTGGCAGTTCAAGGTTTATCTTATCAATGAATTTCTTTGCAACCACCCTGTCTTTTCCGTGAAGAAGCATGAAAATCGAGTCTGTGTCAGAGTAAAGAACCTCGAAGCCGGCATCCTGCGCTTTATTTATGACATCCTTTATGTAGAATCTTGCATATGCAGTTGTCGCCCTCGCGCATTCGATTGAATACCATCTTGCGCCGAAGAATCCAAAGTAGCCGTAGAATGAATTTGACAGAAGCTTCAGCCCGTCCTGCCTTGCATCCAGGATTTTTTGTTTAGTTTCATCATCTGTTGTCTTCATTATCTCCTTGACTCTCATCCTTCTCGCGATTATGTCTTCTATGACATAGGACATGAATCCTTTCTTTTTCTGGCAGAACCAGTAGTGCATCTTTCCCCTGATTTCCGGAATCATCTCTGCTGTGTCTGCACAGCAGCTGCAGTTCAGGCTTGAAGGCGAGACATTATGCGATGCGATTATTGACGGATACAGGCTCCTGAAGTCAAAGACAATTATGTCATGGAACAGCCCCGGCTTCGGCTCGAAGACAAATGCGCCCATGTATGTCTGCATCCTTCTTTTTTTGATTTCGTCGTGCGAAGGCCTGTTCGGCGCAAGCTCATTGAAACTAGGCGCCTGCCTCATAAGATACCATTCAACAAGCTGGGACATGCTCATCATGTTAACATCATAAATCGGCTGCCCGACAATCTTCACCATCTCAACAAGATTCGGGAGCAGCGCCTCTGTAAGTTCGTAGGCAACAAGGGAATCATTGTAGTTGTATTTGCAGTATTCCTCAAGCTCGTCAGAGCCTTCATCCCAAACTTCTGCAAACTTATCCATGTCAACGTACGTTTTCCCTTTTCCAATCAATTCCTGCGCAACATCCCCAAGCTTCTTGCTGTCTGTCCTCAGCTTTCTGCTCACAACCCTGTCAATGTGCTTGAAAATATCCAGGCTCACAGGCCCATTCATCTGGATTGCCTCTGCTTTTCCTGCCTTTAACTTCATCAGGCTGTAATCCCATCCAAGGTCAAGCCTTATCCTGTACTTGTCAGCCCTTGCCTTTATGTATGGCCAGTCAAAGCCGTCAGAGAAATATCCGGCAATCAGGTCAGGCCCGTACTCTTCAATTATCCTTGCAAATCTTTCAATCAGCTCTGCCTCGCCGTCTACAAACTCAACATAATTAAGTTTTGTATTGAACCTTTTCCAGGTTATGACTTTCTGGAAATCTTTTGCATAAAAGCTGACCATAATTATCGGATTTTTTTCCATGTCAATTGCGTTGCTCGGATTGTAGGTTTCAATGTCAAACGCAAGAATTCTCGGCTGCAGGCTCTCATTGCTTGACTGCATTATTTTTTCTGCCTTGAAGACAGGAACCCTTGACTTGACGCTTGCAAAGTCGCCTTCCACTTCTGTCAATGTCATCGGCACTATTCCCCTGTCTATCAGGTACCGTCTTACAAAAAGGATATCAGCTTCATAGATATTTTCAACTTCATTCCAACTCCTTATTTCCTCCCTTAAAACAGGAACGCCTGCAGGAGTGTTTGCATAAACCTTTATCACAGTCATCGGGCTTCCAAGGAAATTCCTGTCAATGAACTCTGCGCCAATCACCCTGAAATAATCATCTCTTTTTTTTGACTCAAGCCTTTTCAGCCTGTCAATAAGGAATTCTGTATTTTCACCTTTTTTCGGGAGAACATAAAAGTAAGGCATGAACCTTTCATCAATGACGCATATTCGCTCGCCTGCCTTTGTCCTGCCGAACATGTATATGACTGGCTTGTCCTCTGTTATTTTATAAGTCACATCCACAGGATAGAATTCCAGTTTTGTCATACCTCTGCAGTTATGAATTGAAATATATAAATGTTTGGCTAAAAACATTTAAATATGATTGTATATTCCATAGCAGTATGTATGACATTGTTATTATAGGAGGAGGACCAGCAGGGCTTACAGCTGCTGTTTATGCAGCAAGATACAAGCTCAGCACAGTTGTAATATCAAAGGAGACAGGCGGCCTGATGATGTATGCAGCTGACATTGAGAACTATCCTGCCTCAAAATTAATTTCTGGCGTTGACCTGACAAAAAACATGAAAGAGCAGGTTACTTCCCTAGGAGTTGAGATAAAGGAAGATGAAGTTGTTGAAGTAAGCAAGCAAAACAATATTTTTACTGTTGCGACTTCAGACAACAAGTATGAATGCAAGGCAGTTATTATTGCACTTGGCACACAGAGAAGAAAACTCAATGTCAAAGGAGAGGATATATTCATCGGAAAGGGAGTTTCACACTGCGCAACCTGCGACGCGGCGTTCTTCAAGAACAAGACAGCAGGTGTTGTCGGAGGCGGCGACTCAGCCTGCAAGGCAGCGCTTTTGGTTGCAGAATACGCTTCAAAAGTTTTCATGTTTGTAAAAGGCGCAGCAGTTACAGGAGAGCCCGTAAACCTTGAAAGGGTAAAGGGCAACAAGAAAATTGAGATTCTTTACAATACAGATGTTGCTGAAATCAAGGGCGACAAGACAGTCAATTCAGTTGTGCTTGGCGACGGCAAAAACATACCTCTTGATGGTGTTTTCATTGAGATAGGCATGGTCCCTTCGCTTGCAATCCTAAAAGAAATTGGCGTTGATGCCGATGACAAGGGTTTTGTAAAGGTCAATGCAGGCATGGAGACAAATGTCGAAGGCTGCTATGCAGCAGGCGACATTGTATCCAAGCAATTAAAGCAGATAATAACTGCGTGCGGCGACGGCGCAAATGCCGCATTTTCCGCCTACAAATTTCTTAGGCTAAAATGATATCCTTGGATGCACTAAAATTGGAGGGATACTAATGAAACTATTTGATATTAAAGCTTTGATCAAATATAGGCATATTAGAGAAGTGCGGATATTAATGTTCTGTGCTTTAATAGCAGGAATAATAATAGGGCTCGCAATAAGCCAATTGATTTGAGATTCCAAGACTGGAGGGATACTGATGAAGGATGCAATTAAAATGCTTTTATCGTTGCCTATTGGAGTGGTTGCGATGGGGATAGCGAAACTTGTTCATCCAAGCTGGAATATAAATCATTTGTTGATATTTGGATTGATAGTATTTGCAGTAACATTCATAATATCTTTATTAGTGAAAAAAGATACAAACACTAAAGAAGGAATAAAAATATGTAGATATTTTGGGATTGGATTTTGGATAGGAGCTGGAGCTCTGAGCCTGGTTAATATGTCGCTTAATCTTAGACATGCACCACAGAATGATATTTTATTTTATACTTATTTAATGACAGGGATTTCTGTTTTTGGCTTAATTTTAAATATAATCTTATTGAAAAAAACTAAACAAAAGAGGAAGTTGAGGAAATGATTTTATGAGCCTGCAAGAAGACGCTCTCAAACTGCACGAGAAGCATAAAGGCAAGATTGAGGTAGTTTCAAAGGTTCCGCTTGCCACCAAGAATGACCTGTCTTTGGCTTATACTCCCGGCGTTGCAGAGCCGTGCAGGAAAATCGCAGAAAATATTGAAAATGTTTACAAATACACTTCAAAGGGAAACCTTGTTGCTGTTGTCTCTGATGGCACAGCTGTGCTCGGCTTGGGTGACATCGGGCCAGAGGCTGCGATTCCTGTCATGGAAGGCAAATGCATCCTGTTCAAGCAGTTCGGCAATGTCGACGCATTCCCAATCTGCCTGAAAACAAAGGAAGTTGATGAAATAGTTGACATAGTTGTAAAAATCTCGCCTGTTTTCGGCGGAATTAACTTAGAAGATATTTCTGCTCCGCGATGCTTTGAGGTTGAAGAGAAGCTGAAGGAGAAACTAGACATCCCTGTTTTCCATGACGACCAGCACGGCACAGCAATTGTTGTCCTGGCTGCACTGATTAACGCGCTCAAGATTTTGAAGAAAGGCAAGGAAATCAAAACAGTTATTTCAGGCGCAGGCGCAGCAGGCACAGCTGTCGCGAAAATACTTTTAAGCTACGGCTTCAAGAACATAATTGTCTGCGACACAAAAGGCGCAATCTATTCTGGAAGAAAGAACCTGAACTCGGCAAAAGAAGAGCTCGCTAATGTTACAAATCCTCAGAAGATAAAAGGAAGCATGGCAGATGCAATGAAAGGTGCAGATGTTTTCATCGGCGTTTCAGCTCCCGGCATTGTGACAAAAGAAATGATTAAAACAATGAATGAGCCGATTGTGTTTGCAATGGCAAATCCTGTTCCTGAGATAATGCCTGCAGATGCGCTGGAAGGAGGCGCAAAAATTGTCGCAACTGGACGCTCTGATTTTCCGAATCAAATAAACAATGTCCTGGCTTTCCCAGGCATCTTCAAAGGCGCGCTTAAAGTCAGGAAGCAGATAACAGAGAAGATGAAGCTGGCTGCTGCCGAGGCAATTGCCTCGCTAGTTGCAAAGCCGGCGCCTGACAGGATAATCCCAAGCGTGTTTGACAATGTTGCCGATGCTGTTGCAGAAGCGGTGATTAAGGCAGCGAAATAAAATTGAAACTAATGATGTTAGTTTCATTTGCGAAGCTGACCAAGGGATAGTGCAACGGTTTTTGCGATAGCAAAAATCCCGAAGAGTATATTTTTCTAATGAAGTTAGTGGTTAAAATAATCATTCGTTTTCAAATAATCAAGTATCTCAAAAAAAACTTTCTTCATTTCTGGAAACTCTTCAAAAAATTTTAATTTTTTATTTACAAGAAATTCTTCAGTCCAACCTTTCCAATCTTGTTTATAATCTAATTCATGAATTTCAGCATCTAGCGCATCTATGGCCTTAGCAAATTTTGATTCTACAGTTTTTTGCTCTTCAAATTCGGTAAATAGATTTACAAATTTATCATTTAATGGGATGGGTAAACTTTTATGTAATAATTCTATTGCTTTTTTTTCTTTATCTTTTTTATCTAATCTTTTAATTTCGGGATGTAAAGGAGTGTCTCCTGATTCAATTTCAACAACATCATGATACATTAAAAGTTCATAAACTTTTAACTTATCTACATTAAAATCAAATTTTGAAAGAAAAAGATCAGCAAGAATCAAACAACTCCAAGAATGTTCTGCGGAACTTTCTTTTCTATCTTCAACTGAATTAAATCTATAAATTGTTTTTAACTTATTAAAAATCCTAAATTTGTGAATGTCCTCCATAATACTTGATTATTTGAACTTATTTAATAAATTTATCGAAAGTCCTTAGAAAAATATATTGAACCTAACTCTGTATAAGCCTAAAACCCTATTTTTAGGATTCTGCCTGTTTTAGGAGGTGCTGTTGTAGCAATCGCTACAACGCGCATTTATATATTATAAAATTCTAATATATGGAAAGGTTTAAATATAAGTTATTACTACCATTGTAATAGGTGAAATTACTATGGGAATGGGAGTAATAACAAGAAACAACCAGCTGACTATATCCAAGGACGTAAGGGACCAGCTTGGGCTGAAAATCGGGGACAAAATGATAGCAACTGTTGAAAAAGGAAAAGTAATGCTTGAGAAGCTTGAGATAGACCCTGTTGAAAGGGCATTCGGCAGGTGGAAAGGCATGAAAGAAGAGAGCACGGAGTATGTAAAGAAGCTGAGGGAAGCTGGAGACAGGGCAAAAACACTCTGGAAAAAATGATAAAAGAGGCAGTTTTGGTGGACAGCGACATATTTATTGATTTATTCAGGGGCCTGCCAAAGGCAAAGGAATTCTTCATCAGTGCAAGGGAGAAATATGATGTTCATTTTTCTGCGATAACAGAAGCAGAACTTTTCTCAGGGAAACAGCTTGACTCGACAGAGGAGCAAAACATTGTTGATGATGTCCTAAACCTGTTCAAAAGAGTCGATTTTGGCAGGGAGATTGCAAGGAAAACAGGCGAAATAATAAGAAAACCTAATATCTTATTCGCTGATGCAGGGATTGTCGCAACTGCAATGTCGATAAACGCAAAAAAACTAATTACAAGAAACAGAAAGCATTTTGAAAAGATTTTAAAGGTGGAGACACCATACTAAATTTGTAAAAATTTAAAAAAGAGGCATAATGAATTACAGGCTGAAGGTATTCGCAAAAAGCGATTTCAAAAAAGAGGAGCATCATTTCTTTGTTCTAGTTGGGGACATAGGCGGGACAGCAACTAGGCTTGCTGTGTTTGGGGTAAACAGGCACATAAGGCCTGTTTTCCTGCTGGAGTTCGAAAGCAAAAGGATTAAAAAATTCTATGAGGCAATGAATGAGACTCTTAAGTTTGCTCACGAAAAATACGGGATTGAGGTAAGCAAAGCCTGCTTCTCCTGCGCAGGCCCAGTCAATGCAGAGCGGACGCACTGCAAACTGACAAATCTCAAATGGGCAGTTGATGTTCATGAAACACTGAAGAACTCGCTTCTTAGCTCAATTGTTTTGCTTAATGATTTTGAGGCAGCTGGCTTTGGAGCCAGCCATCTTAGCCATTCTGATTTGTTTTCCCTGTCAAGGGCAAAGGAAGGCAGCGGCGTGAAGGTTATTATCGGAGCAGGCACAGGGCTTGGAAAATCCATTGTTGCAGACAAAGTGCTTCCATCAGAAGGCGGGCACGCGACTTTTCCTCCTGTAAATGATTTTGAGCTTGAGCTTGCCAACTATGTGCGCAAAAAATTAAAGTCAAAGACAGCACTTGGCTATGAGGAGCTTGTTTCAGGCCCGGGAATTGCGAACATCTATTCATTTTTGCGATACATCAAAGAGTTTCCAGAGACAAAATACACAAAAGAGATAGACAAGGCAGCTGCTGGCAAGAAGCCAGAGCTTATTTCCAGCTACTCGCTGGTTGACAAAACCTGCGAAAGGGCATTTGAATTATTTGTTGTTTTCTGCGCCAGATGCGCTTCCAACTTCGCTTTGGAAGCACTTGCCTATGGAGGAGTTTATATAGCAGGAGGAATCGCTCCAAAGAATGTTGATATGTTTAATGAGCACTTCATGGATGAGTTTGTGAATAACAGCAAAATGTCTTCTGTCTTGAAAAAGATTCCTGTAAACATTGTTCTTAATACAGACATTGCATTGTACGGCGCAGCAGCAGTTGCTTCAGGCCTGCAAAAGCTTTAAATATAAGTTCAGCCCTAATTAGCGGGGATGGTTAGAGGTGTTTTGAGGAAGTATTGGATCCATATATTGGTTTTTGTAATCCTGCTTGTTCTCTTATTTGTCATTGTTGCTGAAAAGGAGGCAGAGAATAATAGTATTAAGGAGAAACAGCCTGCAGAAATCCATGAAGAAGCTTCAGGCAAGGTCTCGCTTACTGTATTGGGGTCGAATCAGACGCCAAGCTCCGGAGGTAAATGATGAAAAAGACGCCATTTATAATTTTCGCAGTTATCCTGATAGCAGGACTTCTTTTTTTGGTTCTGAGGTCCAACTTGAAAATAACAATCGGAATTGAGCAGCCGACAGACGGCAATGCTGTCCAGCAGCAGCCAACTTCTCCAGAAACGCCAAAAACAGTTGAGAAGCCTACTCCAATAACAGAGGTTTCGTTTGAAAAACATATTGTTTATGCCTCAAGCCACATTAATTCTGTCGCGCCTGCTGACTTCAACAAGGACGGATTCATTGATATCGCTGCAGTTGAGTTCACAAGAAATAACTATCATCTGATAAATTACGGCAAAGGAAGCTTC
>CAIMOB010000031.1 GCA_903842985.1 uncultured archaeon | reverse complement strand
TCAGAATTGCATTGTGATGCAGGAAATGGCAGCTGCAAAGCAGAGGACAATAGACAGTAAATTTGATCCTGAGAAACATGTCAGCATAAAACTGCCGCAGAGAAGCACTGATAATATAGAAATGGTTAAAATTTATCCCATAAAACTGCCGCAGAGAAGCACTGATAATATCGAGAGTGTTAAAGCTGGTCTTAAAACAGGTGGAATTGAGCTGGTTGAAATAATTCTTAAAGAAGTGTATTATTAAATAACTAGGTATACAATCGTTGTAAAGCAAAAGATATTCATCAGAAGCTGGACAAAATGACTTGCAATTGACAGCGGGCTGAATTCTTCGAAAAATCTTGAAATAATCAGCGAATAGCCAAAGTAAATTATTGAGAGGATAATGCCTGCAACAACTATATGCTCTGTAAAATGCGCCTTCATTATTGCGCCTGAAATAAATATCACGAGATAATCAAGGATATAGTCTATTCCTATGTCACCCCCTCCAAAAATCGAGGGGATTATTTCCGCCATCAGAACAAAAAGAACTGCCTTCCAGACGCCGAAGACGATAAAAAATATCACTGCAATTGAAAATATCGGCGCGAAATCAAGCGGGACGTCGTACTTGTAAAGAAAATAGTTAGCGACTGCAATAATAAATGTAAGCACAAGGAATATAACAAAATTATAGTGCAGAATAACAAGGATTACTGCCAAAAGAATTGTTGATATTGCTGCTATTGTCCTTGTTTTTGAGGAAAAGTAATCGTCTATGTTGAAGTTCATTCAATGGTCACGGAGATAAACAAATCTTTCAAGTTGTATTTAAATGTTTTGAACATAAAAACCTTTATAAAGCTATTTTGAATTATTAATAATATGGTTCTGGAAAAGCTAGGAGACAGCCTGAAAGGGACATTGGAAAAGATAGCCAAGGCGATTTTTGTAGATGAGAAGCTGATAAATGAGCTGATAAAGGATATCCAGAGGGCGCTGCTCCAGTCAGACGTCAATGTCAAGATGGTCTTTGAGCTGACAAAGCAGATCAAGGATAGGGCGCTGAAAGAGGAGCCGCCTGCGGGAATAACAAAAAAAGAGCATCTTATCAAGATTGTCTACGAGGAGCTTGTGAAGTTCCTTGGTGAGACGACAGAAAAAATTGAGGTTACGTCAAAGCCTTACAAGCTGATGCTTGTTGGCTTGTTCGGAAACGGAAAGACAACAACGTGCGGAAAGCTCGGGAAATATTTCATGAAAAGGGGGCACAAGGTTGCGCTTGTTTCGCTTGATGTCTGGAGGCCGGCTGCATACGAACAGCTTGTGCAGATTGGGAAGCAGATTAATGTGCCTGTGTTCGGCAATCCAAAAGAAAAAAAGGCGCTGAAAATCTACAAGGAATTTGAAAAGGATTTGAAGAAGTTTGATGTTCTCATCTTTGACACAGCTGGAAGGGATGCATTGTCAAAGGATTTAATCAGCGAACTGAATGACCTGAACAAGGCGATAAAGGCTGACCAGCGACTGCTGGTTATCGGCGCTGATGTGGGGCAGGCAGCTGAGAAGCAGGCAAGCGCTTTCCATGATGTATGCAATGTCAATGGTGTGATTATAACAAAGCTTGACGGAACAGCAAAGGGAGGCGGAGCATTAATTGCATGCGCAGTTACAGGCGCAAAAGTGAAGTTCATTGGAATCGGCGAAAAGGTTGATGATTTTGAGTATTTTGACCCCGAAAGATTCGTCGGCAGGCTTCTTGGAATGGGTGATTTGCAGGCATTGCTTGAGAAGGCAAGGGAAGCGATGACAGAAGAAGATGCAGCTGACTTGGGAAAGAAATTATTGAAGGGTGAATTCAATCTGATTGATTTGTACCAGCAGATGGAAGCGATGAAGAAGATGGGTTCGTTATCGAAATTAGTTGAGATGATACCTGGATTCGGGCAGCTGAAGATGCCGAAGGAGGCGCTGCAGGTGCAGGAAGGAAAGCTTGAGAAGTGGAAATACATAATTGACAGCTGCACAAAGGAAGAGCTTGAGGACCCCGAGAAGATAGACGGCAAAAGAGCAGAGAGGATAGCGAAGGGAGCAGGTGTTTCTGTCTCAGAAGTGCGCGAGCTGGTTAAGCAGTACAAGCAGAGCAAGAAGATGATAAAAATGGTCAAGGGCGGAGAGAAGGGCATGCAGAAGATGATGCAAAAGATGTCTGGCAAAAATGTCAGATTCAAATAAGTTCTTAGAATACGCGCGGCTACGCGCAAATTTGTTATGACACTTGTCAAATAGCTTTTTCCCGATCAAACGCCTTTTTCTCTGAAAAAGGGGTTTGGATGCCGCAGATGTCTGGCAAGCAGATGAAGTTTAAATAATTCTTAGAATATCTTAAATTCTGGGCAGATGATAAACTTCATCAAGTTCGAGCAAAACATTCTGGAAGCTTTTATCGGGCGTTCTTGTTAAATTTTCTTTGTTGATAATAAGAATCGGTCTTTCTGCCATGAAAATCATTCCAAAATCAAATTCGCTGCCTTCGCTTGAAGAATTCCAGTAAGCGTGAATCTCGTTTGCCTGCCTGATTGCATTGCGGTTTTGCAAGCAGATATTCAAACCTGTCTCATCATTCTGGTTTGTGTCCCTTGGAGGATAATGAACTCTGTGGCCTAACTGCTCTGCTTTTCTTACGTACCCTGCTAAAAAAGATTTCTCTTCATCTGTTGCCTTTCTAACTGGGCACATGATAAAAATTCTTCTTTCAAGGTCTGCCATACAGTAAGAATGAGGCATAGATTTAAATTTATTTTGTGTATAATTTTCAATATTCTAAATAATTAAAAATAACCAAAAACTATATATACTACTTATTGTTACTTATTAGTGATTACAAATGTTCAAAGAGCTTGTGGCAGCGGTTGCGGCAGCAATTACATTAGCATGCGCTCCGCTGTACATTAACATCCGCAAGGATTTGGCCTGCACAAAAATAGAAAGCGCACAAGTGGCTGGCAAATGGCCTGACAGTGGGCTTAACGTATCATACAAAACAGAAGGGGCAGATGGAAACAAAACAAGCTTTCGCATAAACGAATGCAAAAGCAACATAGACACAAAAGTGGATGGCTGCAATGCAAATGTAAGGTGCAAGGATCCAAATGGCGGAAATGTTGCATATGATTTTTCGCTTAATGGTTTATATTTTTCAAATCAATTTGATTTTAATTTAAGACGGGGGAGGTAAACAAAATGTTTGCAAAAGTAAGAGACGTAAAAGAAGCGTTCGACGCTGCAAAGAGAGACGTAAACGAGTTGAAGAGAAGCATGACAGAATGGGTTTTGTTCTTGAACAACAACCAGAGGGATGCAAAGATAAGGCTGATTGAACTCGAGAAAAAGGTAAGGCAGCTTGAGCTTGAAAGGGAAATCGTCGCATAAAATGGAAGAAAAAACTGGAACAATAGAAAATTTGGACTGTTTTAGCTGGCTTTACAACCTAGATGGTATCTACCCTGAAACAGATACGAGTGCATTTAGAGAAGTCTTGAGGCAGCTTGGATTTTCAGCGAGCGAAGTAATGCTTGGTCCTCCTGTAAATGATAAAAATGAAGTTGACCTGCAGCTGGCAAATATACAGACTGGAATTTATATCCGAGGAATGGGTACAAAAGGTCTGGATAGCGCAATTGTAGAGTATGTAGAAAGAAAATATCCAAAAATTGAAGAGAAAAAAGAAAACGAATTCGTCTTAAATGGAGAAAAACTATGGCTGAACACAATTTAAGGGCTGAACGCGAGTTAAGATTTGTTTGGAATGTTGACTTAAGGTATGACGGTCCAAGAGATGTTTTGGAAGAAGCTATGAGAAAGGCGTCTGATTCCAATAGACATAGTGACGTGGTTGCACATTTGCCAATCAATGAAAAAGGAGACCCTATTGTTGACCAGGCAAAAATCTACGGCATTTACGTGGACAGCAGAGACCCGAGAAAAATACCATTGAAGAAAGTGATTGAAAAAACCGGCGCTCATAACGCAGTTTATTTTATAAAAAAGTTTTAATTCTTATTTTTTAAATAATTTATACTTAATGCCATAATAAACGTCACAAATACCTGGGGTAAGCGTAAGAATTGTATCTTTATACATCCCCTTGATATCTTTGTAAGCTTCTTTGATAGGGACTCCCTCTGTCAATAGAGTCACATGAACTGCCATAATCACTGCTGCGCATTCTATTAACGCATTTTCTGGAAAGTGCTTGTTTACAAACTTCCCTGTTTTCTCCAAAATCCTCTCTAACCTGTCTGTCATAATGCAAATCCTGGCTTAGCCCATTAAAGTATTTTATTGTAAAAAATGCATGATTTGCATATCTTGGTATATCTTTCAGGTATTTTGCTTTACAAACACAGTAGAACTATGTTTTCAGGGATTTGCTGTGAAAGGCCTGATTCGTGCATTTCATTTGACATGGTCGGCATTGTTTCGACGTGTAAAGAAAGATGCCGACAAATAAGTTCATCTGGGTTCTTCGTGGAAGCCCCCCCGATGGATGCAAACTAGTTGAAAGACGCGAGTTTCTGGAATTATGCACGACAAGACGGAATCTTGCCGAATGTTTTTTTCCAGAAGAAATTTTTGTCTTGTTTTGGCTTTTTTGGAATGGATTATATATGGGTTAGGCGCATTTGTTGGCTTCCTGGCTCTGCAATTTGTTTTGATTAAATAATTTAGTCAAAAATCAAATGTTTTCCACTGGACACTGGACAAATTGTCGCAGAATATTTAAACGGATTCGATATTATAGTTTACAGTAATCGACATAAAAACGTCAGGCAACTGCCTGGCGCAATTGTCGAATAAAATGAGGTGAATAAACTAAAGAAGATGAAAGTTGTTCTGACAAACCACGAACCAGGACTGAGCCCAAGCTCAGAAGAGCTCGCAAGAGTTATCCTGGCAAGAATAGGATTGGAGCCGAGAAAGACAGGGAGCACTGAAAAGATGCACAGCGTTTTTGTTGAGATGTACGAGAGATCTAAGATGGCAAACAAGGAGAAGAAGCCAGAGGCAGCTGTGATGACCGTCGAGGAAATGGGGATTTTTGCAGGGATTACAAGGCAGACAATGTATGACTACCTGAAGCGGTGGCTTGATTTGCAGCTGATAAACAAGACAAGCTACATCAAGGACGGCAAAGTGATTATTGGGTACAAGCTGAATGGATCGACACTTGACAGCGCATTTGAGAAGGCAATGCAGATGGTTAGCAACAATTTGCAGACAACGCAGAAATATGTGCAGGAATTGCAGAAATTGCTCAAGAACGAGAAGATTAAGCAGACAGTAAATGAGAAAAGAGTTGAAGAAAATGTTTAAGATTTGCTTAAATCTTTTAAGCTCTGATAGATTTAATTAGTTATTGCTCTCACATTTTTATTGTTTTTTCGGGTTGTTATCGACTAGATTCGGGATTATATTTTGTTGTTATAATGTTGGATTATTGTCGGCATTATATTTTAATTTAATGATTTAACCAGCATAAAGACGTTATTTATGGTTAAATATCAGTTTAGTATACCAGTATAGTAATTTACTCATTAATCAATAGATGAAGTGAGATATAGAGGAATAATATTTTCAATATTATAAATAAATAAAACAAAAAGATTATATATTTTTCTATATGAATATTTTCTGAAATGTACGAAACAATTGACAGATTGCCTCGAGAAGTGAGGGAAAGTGTAACAGACATAGTTTTAAGTTTCTTAGAGAAGTACGAAAATCCAATAGTCATAAGCTGCCAGGATGTAAAACAAGAACTTGCTGGGCTTGTAAACGATGAAATGCAAAGAAAAAAAGTCATTCCTCGCGGAGAAAAAGGCACAGTTGGGCTTGTTATAAACGCGCTTCTTTATGATCAAGGTTATGAATTACTGCCCAGGCCTCTAGGAATGAGCCAATATATACAAAGTGAGTTTAGCACACTTCCTTTACAATTGCTTCCTCGACCTGAATAAAATTCTCCTTTGCCTGCCTTTCCTTGAAGCCTTTTTCAAGCTTAAAGTAAGGATTGCTGTCTATTCTTCTTGCAATTATTGGCACGCCCTTGTTGATCAGCGCGTAAATGTGAGCCTTGATTGCAAGCTCTGTCATGTCTGTCTTCCTTGCGATATCTGAATAAGAAACAGGAGTGTTCTCTACAGAATAAAGCACCATAAACACTCTCTTTTCCGCATCTGAAAGCGAAAACTGCGGCTTTGCCAGCTGCCTTATCATCATGAACAGGTCATCCATCCTTTCATTCAGCTTTCCGATTTTATCGTCGAGCTCTCCCAATGCAGCTGAATGCTCGTTGAGCTCTTCTGTGTTCTCGTTTATTGCATCGAGATGGTCCTCAAATTCCTCGCATATTGTTTTGAAAGAATTCTTAACTTCGTTTTCAATGTCGCTGAGCCGATTGCTAACTGTATTCTCTATTACCTCTTCCATTACTAAACACCCCCCGAAATAAGATTAGCTTGGTGGTTTTGATTCATTTATAAATTTTTTTGTTTTGCAGTACATAGATTCAGTTATATTTTCTATATTGTAAATAAATAGGTAAAAAGAAGAGTCTAATCTCCCAGACGAGAAGAGACTCTTTGAAAAAGAACAGAAGTTATTATGTTTTAATCTGCTCAGTGCCCACTGGAACCAATTTGATGTCGAACATTTCGAGGTAAGCGGCGCCTTCAGGGCTTTTTTTGAGGGAATAGCGCAGCTTGTTGATGACAAGAAATGTTTCATACTTGCCGTCGAGGTCGACATCTTCGCATTTGATTTCTATACCCCTTGGCTGAACGAAGCCATCCTTGATCTTAGATCCGGATGGAAGAAACATCTTATCAAGAAACCTGACAAGCCAGACGATGATAGCGCCCACTATCATTGATACCAGTAAAATCGCGAGGACTGGAAGAATCTTGTCTGTAATATCTAAAATATCCATGTTTCACCTCCTTTCATTTTAAAACCGCCGGTTACTCGTCCTTGCACGTGTATCTCTTGTCATTCAGGTGCTTGAACGCGGAGCAGCCGATGAAAATAAACAGCGCTGCCAAAACTACTGCGACAATAATCTTCAGCCACACGTTCACCTCCTTGTTAAGGTTCTTTAATTGAAATTTAATATCTAAACACCAACTTTATTGACGATTTTTTTCGAATTTAAGCAGAGCCCTGGAGGAGGTACCTTGTAACCGCCCACCGAAACCAAGGAAACTCACTCCCCCAGGACTCCGACGCTGTTTAAACAGCCAGCAGAGATTTCTGCTCTTTCCTTTTTCAGGATTGTTTTGATTCAGTGATTTTAGAAATGTTTGATTAAAACGCTAGAGAAAATTCCTGCCAACCATTGAACCTCCTCCTGTTTCCAGGGGTTTGGTCTCACGCGATGTGGCCACTAAGACATATGCAGGTGTCTTATGTGACCCTCAGGCCGATGATTGTTGGGCTCATAATGAATTCCTCCATTTGAGCGCCGGGTTAAGACCGATGGGTTAATGCAGTTGCCACAGACGGAGGTGCTCTGCCCCACTCAAACATTTCTTTTTCCGCCCACCAACATCTGCTGCAGAACTTCTGCTTCACTTCGCCAGCCCGGTAGCTGTTAAAAAACGGCTTGTCCACGACAGTTGAAACCAAAGCGAATGAAGGATAGATTAGCAATGTTCGCCTCCTTTCATATTTGTTGAAGATTACCTTCTGAGTTAAGGTATCTCGCCGTGCTTGTAGAGTAAATAGACCTGGTCTGCAGTAACCAAAAAAATCACGAAAGCAGCGATGACCAAATACCAAAAAGAGACCTGTATAAAGCAGTCAATGAGAAGAAATGGCATCAGCATAGTAACAAGTCCGATAAACATAGTCGCGAATGTCTTGTCCATGTTTAGATCCGGATGGATTGATATATCAAATTTCCGGAAAATTGAATAGGCAACGGCATCTACTGCGAAAATAAACAGAATGATGATGAAAATAAAAATTTTTAATATCATCATTATATTGTGCCTCCTTTCTTCTGTTCCTCGCCTGGCTGCTGTTTCTTCTTCTTCTCATGCTTGTAATCATACCGTGCAGCCAAAATGACAATAAATATAATCCCAACAATGACTGCATAAAATCCCATGGCAGCTCCTTTCCTTTTAAATTTTCAAAGCCCCTGCCGAAATTTTCTCTGTCTGCAATCACCTCCTCGATATTAAAATGAGCCCGGGGGCGCTATTCCTTCAGCCACGAAAGAATAAAGCAATCCCCCGGACTCGGCGTTGTGTGTCTTTGAAAACCCTCTGCAATAATCTTCTGGAACAAAGTTTAGTTCACTCCGATAGGCTCCTCCTTGTTAGATGTTCTTGCCAGGCCCAGGAAGACAATTCCTAAGCAGACTCAAACAGTAGGTGATCTGTTCCGATGCATTGTCGGCTCCTTTCTATTCATTTGGCTTCATTGTGATGCTTGTCTCGACCACGTTCCCGGCGAAGGCATTGATAGCCTGGGTGTGAAGGCTGCCCATTTCCTTGGTTTTGTCATTCAGCTCTGATTCAGACGCGAGCACCCTGACCTTGAGTTCGACCCAAATCTTTTTTTCGCCATCTGCCATATTCACCTCCTTTCTATTTAAGCTTTTGAAAACCCTTTTGCAACGTTTCATTTTCCCCATTCCCTTGAAAGAACGTAGACTGCTCCGATGACTATTAAAAAAACTATGATTTTTATCATCCAAACGTCTCCTTTTTAAAAGTTAAAAAATTATTTTGATTTATTTCAAACGCCACTTGGCAATTGTTTCCAAAAATTAAGGACCCCTCCAGCTCTGCCATAACAATAAGGTTTAGGATATCCAATTATCTAACCTTTTGGCTTCTGCTGAAGGGGCCCTGTAAATGTAGAGCGCATCTTTTATTTCCGTTTATAATCGACTTGAACTCGGCACATCCGCTTCCATTCCTCGTCCGAAAACCTACGGCCTTCTGCTGCTTCGATCTTCGCTCTCATCATCTGGTTGAACTCGTTAAAACGCAGCCATCTCAATATCTGAATCATCTCAAACTCGTTCAAACGCAGCAATCCACACAGACAGCGAAATACCTTATACATTTTATCACCTCCTTTCCACTTAAATTTTTTATTTTCCGGGCGCAGGCATCTTGTTTTCGAGCAAAGTGATTATGTGACAACCAGTAACTAATGCGATGTCCGGTTTGCCGTCGCCGTTGAAGTCAGCTGCAACCATTCCAGACCCCAGGCAATCACCTTTGTCTTTAACATTCATGGGGTCAAACCCAGTGAATTCATATTTTACTGCGAGACTGACTTCTTTTGCCATGTTCAACTGCCTGCCGCGATCGGTATCCTTCCCGAGACCAGCGACGGTAATTATGGCCAGGAACAGGACAGCGGCAATAACAATCATGAGTTGGATGGGTGTAATTTCTTTGAGCTTGAACATTTGCATCACCTCCTTTCAAAGATTTAAATGATGGTTTCAGTCCTTCACGCTCTTACCCCAGGAAAATCCGAGAAGGAAGCATATATCCATAAAATTAAAGAAGAGAAAAAGTGGGAAAAAGCGCTCTGGAAACAGGGGAATTACCCACTTGTTTGTGCAAAGTGCTATCGTCGATAAGACAAGCAGGGATGAAAGAATGTCAGTAATTATTTTGGCGGTTGCTTTCTTCATGTTTCACCTCCTTTCACCTTGTTTTCCTTCTTACTTTCATTTCGTTTCTTATTTCTTTTTTCAAAAATATTCTTTATCCACCATACAACAGCTATGACAGCTGAAAGGACGATGAGAGCAATGACTTCATTCCACCCGAATTTTTCGAGGCCGAGACCTATTAAGAGAGATTTTAAAATAGATTCCATGATTTGTCACCTCCTTTTATGAGAGTAAAAAATTTTGATTTATTTTATCTCAACGCATTTTAGCGATTGTTTTCTAAATGAAGGAGAGCCCTGCTGCCGAGAGGAGGGGAGCATACTGATGAAGGCAGCATGCTCTCTTAAGCAAGACAGACAGGGCTCTCCCGGAATATTGTTTCGCTACACGCTGTCCTGCGCGCCTTGCTTGATACGGTGCTCGAGCCGGTCAATGCATCTGGAGCGGTCGTCCAGGTCACTTATTAGGCACTCGACCAGCTGGCGCGACCACCAAAACCAGTTGAATGTGGCGAATAGCAGGAAAAAGAAAATCATCGGGTTGAAGAGGATGCTGAACAGCAGACGGTCCGGGGCGTGCTGGACGAGCACAGGCAGCACCCACAGCGAAGCCAGCGAAGCGAAGATGATGCCGGGGGCGCAGGTAATGACCAGGATTGCCAGGCAGAAAAGCACGTAAAAGAGAACGAGCTTAATCTTGAGTTTTACATCTTTCATATCTTCTCCTTTCAAAAATAAAGGGTTGAATTTTTTAAAAGAGGGGGAGTCCTGGCTGGTAAGACAGGCGTCAATGCTTGGTGGGCATGATACCTATACGGGCCGAACCAGGACTCCCCGGAGAGGTACTTAGGATTCAGGCTATAAGTTATCCTCCTTTCATTTGTTTGTTCCTTGTTGCCATTCCGCTGCCTGAAAAAGTCACTGCATGTAGCCGGGCGACCAGCGCTCGAGGCAGTTAGCGAGGCGATGTTCAAGAAGCCGCTCTGAGATTTTCGCCCAGAAATAGCTCAGCAGAATGAAAACAACTGCAGTTGGAAACAGAATCTTCATAGGCGGCGGCTGGAATTCCGGGGCAGTAATGTAAAGTATGAAACCGACTAAGGCGAAGACGGGAAGCAGAAAGCAGAAAACAGCGGCGTAAAAGTGAATCACAAATGCCACAAATTTTTTCATATGCCTTTCTCCTTTCACAAGGGTTGAATTTTTTATAAGAGGGGAGCCTGGCTATACTGAGGTATAGTGGGTGTGAATCACTTAACCTCTGGTGAGAGGATCACCATTTTTTTGGTAGGACCAGGCTCCCCAGTAGTTCAATCATCTTTTGTCGATAGTCTATCCTCCTTTCATTCTATTGTCCCTCGACTTAGCCCCTCCGGAAAAATCTACCTTCGAAACCCGTTGAAGCGGTTGCACTTTCTCCTGATCTGGACCGGCTTTTTGTGGAAGTGCTGTTTCTTTTTCTTGAACGGCCCTTCACCATAAGAGCAACCCTTGCCGGATTCTGTGTTGGTTTGCTCGCTGCGAATTTCGTCGACCATCTCATTGAAATCAACTTTTGTCTCTTGCATTACTGCCTCCTTGTTAGGGTTAAATCCGATTAACTGAATGGATTGATTCTCTGCGGGCCTTCTGGAAAATGCTCCCGCCTTATGAAAACGAGAAGGGTGGTCACAAGCACAAGCGAGACAAATAATGCACCATACACCTTCAAGCTGCCTGTGAGCAGGACTCCAATAAGGAAGATGGAAAGAACAATGCCAATGGCATACGCCGGACCGGGCCTGTGAATGACTTCGTACCTGTTGACGAGCGGGTAGAAAAATCCCAGAAGCACGTAAAAGCAGACGATTGCCATGATGATTGCCATCATGCCCAGAACCACAGCCAGCGAAGCCACGCGGATTGAAATAACACTAAATGTGGTGGTTCTGACGAGAGCAGCCTGCCTGGCGTAATCCTGCGCTTTCTTTATCGCCTGCGTAGGTTCCCTGCCGGTGCCGACAAGAAGGGCTATGAGCTGCGGCCGTTTGTCTACGTTTTCGTATTTTGCAGCAATCGCCAGCATTGTTTCGTGGCCGTATGTTTTCCCGTAGCCCTTGGCTGTGGCAGGTACCCCCAGGAAGTCATGCAGTTCCTTCAGTCCAGCCGGCGGAGCTGATGTAACAGAAGCGGCGGAAATTGCCAGGCACACCGCGAAGATAATCAGAAACAGAATTAAAAAAACCTTTTTCATTGTTGCCTCCTTTCAAAGAAGCTTATTTTGAAGAATTTTAAACAAGAAATACCAGGAGAAAGATGAATAGGAAAGCGATGACTACCTTGTAAACGCTCACCTTTATGTCAGCCCACTCAACATTCTCAGAAAGCTGAACGCAGGCATGCTTGCCGTCGATTTTGTAAAATTTAATCATGGCTTTCTTCTCCTTCCTTGTCTTTTATCGGCGGCTTGATAAGCCAGCGATAAAAGTCATAAGAGAAAAAGATTGTGGCTGCGACTGCGTCCGCGATCAAAATCCACTGCCCCCAGGCATAATCGCAAATCCCGTATAGGTATAGGCCGGCAAATGAGGCAAGAAAAATCACAGTAATAATAACAAAAGACGCCACCATGCTCACCTCCTTTTTTATGAAAATAAGATTTGTTTTTTTATGTCAACGCTTTTCAGCTGTTGTTGCCTTAAAAAAGGGAGGCCTTAGGATCTGATGAATACGTGCATCCTCAGCCCAACCCCATACTCCCAAGGCGCTCCCGTAAAATGAATTACTTACCCGGATGCTTGCTGATTTCTAAATTCCCGGCGGCTCACCTATTCATTACGCGAGATGGATGGGTTTGCAATCGACGAGTTCGTCGATTTCAAAAAGGATGTCTTGCTGATTCATTTTTTCGTTTTTCGAGATTTGTTGGATACGATCCCAGGCCGTAGCGATGTCGTCGCTCTTGACGATTTCGAATTTTTTATTAATCCCGCGGCTGGAGATGGTCACGACGCATCCTTCCAAAACAACTGAAACAAACACACCTTTGCTCGTCGTGTAGCTAAGTTCCTTGTTCTTTGCTTTCATGGCTCTCCTTTCGTTGAGAGGTTAAAGGAAAAATTGATTATATGTTAAACGCTTTCGCGTTGTTGCTAAAGGAAAGGAGGGCGCTGGAATCCTGCCAAAGATAGGGAGTCTTTGTGCAGAGGAAACCAAGGCCCTCCGTAAGAAAATCATTTGGGAAGAATTCCATCCGTTTCAATCCGCGCTATTGTCTCCCGTGCCATAGCATTGATGATGAAGTGGGTGGAAAATGTGTTGATAAGGCAGAGTTGGTCCTTGTCAGCTCCTCGCTTTTTAGCATCTTTCATCATTTCGCGCTTTCTCAATTCAACCTCTTTCATAAACACTATCCCCAACGCATCAGCAAGCTTTACTATCGACTCAATGGCAGGGGCATTTTTGTCCAGCAAATCCAGCGCTTCGCGCAGGAGTTGCTTGGGTTCTTTTTCTTTCTTCTTCTTCATTTTTCACCTCCTTTCGTTTAATTTTAGATTAACCAATTCTATGTCAAGCCTCAGATGGCTGAATAAATTGGCGAGGGCCCTCCCCGCTTTCTTGCAAGTGCGTGCTCCCAGCTTCGATCTGAATTCCAGCAGGAGTTGTTTGAGCCAGAGCGCACTAGGAAAGGGTATACGGGAGGGCCTCCTGGTAAAATGAAATCAGCTACATCGTAGAAGGCTGGCGCTGATTCAGACTGTCGGGCTGATCTAAATACGCATCAACCGCCCTCTTTACAATCATCATCATGCCGATTATCGTCTCGTTGAGCGTCCTTACCTTGAGAATCATTTGTGACGGCGTGACGGCGTTGGGGGAGTTCTGGATGGTTTTGATGCATTCCGCAATTTTTCCTTCAGCAGCATTGGAGAGGGCCATGAATTCGTCAGCCTTTTCCTGTACGATTTTAGGCGCCTGGGCATTGCCGGTTGCAATAATGAGCTCGCAGGTAACTCGCGTCAGCACGATGATGTCCAACACAACATCAGCATCGATTATGCCGTTTTCAATCAGCAATTTCAAGTCAGCAATAATTGCGGCGAACGCATCCTGGTGGCAAGGTGAAAGATAACTCTGAAGTCTGTTCAGCGCTTCAAGCTCCTGGAGAGACTTCTCTTCTGCTTTTGCCCCTTTTATCTTATCATTCATTCAGCGTTCCTTTCTTTGTTAAGAGAAAAAGATTCGTTGTTATTCAATCAAGCCGAAGCTTGTGGACGTTATTTAGACAAACGAAGGCCAAAAATCAACGCCCAGCTGATACATATCGCAAAAAAGATGAGAATGAAGATTATGCCTCCACAGGCGTCCCAGATTTTTTTTAAGAAGTTGCGCATTCAACCTCCTTATTTATCGAAAAAAACAATTAAAGGTTATGTAATCGCCTTTCGGCTGTTGTGAAAATTATTTCTTGGCTTTCGCCGCCAGCTCCTGCTCGAGAAGGTATAATGCGATTGCGCGCAGGTTCTCGGCAAAGAGCTGCTTCTTCTGCAGGTTTTTCACGCTGGTTGTTTTGTATTCAGGACCAGGTGCGTCTTTATACACATGGAACCTGCTTCCGCTTACTGGATTGGTTTCAATCACATGGATGCGTTCGTCGCCAGGCAGCGAAAATGCGTAAACAAACTGGTCGTCGTCAGTGAGGCCTTCTTCACCGATGTCATTGTAGATAAAACTTATTAGGAATAAGTCCGCGTTGTCCGAAAGCCATACCCTGGCAAATGGCCTGAAGGGGCGAACAACATACTGGTTCAGTGACATCTGGCCGGAGTACACTAAACGGGGAAGGTTCCACGCCAGCTCGAGTGCCCTTTCTGGAGTTAGTGAAGCAAGAGGCAGGTTCGGGCTCTCGAGTTGCTGTCCAAGGACAGGGCAAAATTGGGGTTCAGTGCGACGATCGTGCCAGAGTCCTATGCCAGTTAGCCCGCACAGGATTAATACACATGACACAATCGCCATAAATAATGCCCAAGCTGGATGCCGATGCCCAATTATGAAGAATATTAAAAGCCCGATTAATCCAATCACAATCGCTAAGATATAAATGTAAATCGAGTCAAACATCTCACACCTCCTCATTTATAAAAGAATTAACTCCGTAACTCCGAATGGTTTTTGCCGTTTTGAGAAAACATTAATTGACAGATAGAGCGCCATTGAAATGCTTTGGCTCAGGTTCTTCTTTTGAAGCACCTCTCCAAATCTTGGAAAGAATTAATGAAGTGAATATCAGGCCAGGCAGAACAAAGAATATTATTTCGTTGCACGTAATGGATAACAGCAGAAAGAAACCAAACGGAGCAGAGAACATCAGGTTCAGAGTGCCGATAACGAGCTTTTGTGTTTCTGAGGGATTGCTTGGCACGCGCAAAATCCGGTGAATCATGAAGATGTTCAGGCAGTATGATATTGCTGAAGCGACCGAAGCTGCCACAACAATGAGGTTCCAGTCCCAACTCAGAATCGCGCCAAAAATGACCGCGAGTACTGCACCGGAGAGTCCGAGAATAACTACTGCAAATATTAAAATAGACTCCATCTTGCTTCTCCTTTCGTGTTTAAAAGTTTAAACCTACTTGTTTTTGCCGTTCCTGAATCCCCGGAAGTCATCGCGGATTTCCTTCAAAAACCTGGCTATCCCTCCATTCTGTCTTTTCCCCAGATACGGCCCAATGATTGAATGCCACAAAATGTATCCGCCGCCAATAAGACATAAACAGAATGAGATGTAGTACTTTTCCAGGAAAAGTAGGGCAAGTGCCGCGATGAACATGATTAAGCCAACTATGCTTTTCAAAACCCCTCTCTTCTTTTCATCCTCTGCCATTTGCGCTTTCCTGCGTTCTGCTATCCGCTGCCATGCCCCGATATCAAATTCAAGATCAGTTTTGCTGAGATTGTTGGACCTCAAAGACCTCACAAGCTTCCTGAACGCAGGGTCAGAGATGCCGCCGATTTCATACAGGACAAAAAGCAAAAACAGAGATATGACAATACCTCCAATTATGTACAACATGTTACCTCCTTTACTATTTTGCAAACCTTACAAACAATGAGATAAGAATTACAACAACATATTCAATCAAAATAATCATGTATTTTTGCCTTCTTTTTGTCACGAAATTCCTTAAAGCTGCTTTGTAGATAACAAGGCAGACAAGGGGAGTGACTGCGGACACGATGTTGCACCAGACTTCGGTGTTATACGGCAAAATAAGCATAAGTGCGACTGTAACAGCAAAAGCACTTCCTATTTCTCCAATGTTAAAACTAATCATAAAGGTTCTCCTTTCATTAAACAGGGTTTTCCCTTGTTTTGTTAGAATTAAATCTACTGAAATCTATCAAAAACCAATTCAATTGAATGGGTTTTCCGGTCTTTAAGAGACGTTTTCCGAGAGTAGATTCAGAGCCATGCTAGTTGGGCGTAAAAACTTTTTCCATCCACTTGCGTTTCTCTCTTCTTCTACATCTACTAATCCTTGCTCTATAAACTGTTTTTTTAACTCATTTCCTTTGCGGGCTGATAAGCTTAGCAATTTATAGATTTTAGAAATCTCTAAATTAGAGTTTTCTTTTATGGTTTGCAAGGCTTGTTTTTGTGTGTTGTTTAATTTTATTAAGCGTGATAGTTGTGAAAGCTGTGATTCCCTGTTCTGGCCGAAGATTTTATTCTTCTCTTTCTGTATTTTTTCATGCTCCTTCATCCAGTCAGGCTTCTTGAACTCAATAGGCTTTGATTCAATCTTCTGCTCTGCTTCAATCTGCCTCTTCAAAAACTCCTCATTCGGCTCAACGCATGTATGCTTGTAGAGCCCGTCAAGCTTCTCCAGCTTCTTCTTCAGTTCGTACTCATTGCAGCCGTTCTCGAACAATTTGACTTTCTTGTACTGTTTTACAAGCTCTCTTGTCCTTTCTGCAACAAACTCATCAGAGACTTCCTTGTGCTTCAGATTTACAGCCGGCACCTGTATCTGGAATGGCTTGTAATGCCTTTCAGCCAGTCTTACAATTGCCTGTCCAACCGGAAGCATTGAAAAGAAATTCCTGTGGTCCTTCAGCTGCATTATTGAGGATACACATTCGACATCAGCCGGCAGAACCTGCTGGAATGCAATGTTGCATGCAGAGTTTCCCGCGACAACGTCGCTCAGCTTTGAGATGTGCTGGTCCAAACAAATTAATGATGTCCCGTACTCCCTTATCTCCCTGTAAATCATGTCGGTTATCCCTTCTTTTGTGAATGAAGGCCTGTCTTTCAGGAAAATATTGTGCGCTTCGTCAACAAGTATTGCGTGCTTGAAATCCTCACCTTTCCTGTTGTATTTCTTAATCTTGTAAACAAATGTGAGCATGAACTGGCAGAAGAATTTCTTCTCTGCATTGTTCAGTGAATCTAATTCGAAAATAACACTCTTGTCAAGCAAATCATCAACTGTCAAGACATCCCTGTCATTGCTGTTCAAAGCGTCGCCAAATGCGCCGAATGTCAATGCATGCGCTATTCTGACTGCTGATGCCAGCCATTCTGCTTCCCTTCCCCTCAGCGTTTCCTCTTTTGCAATCAGCTTCTCTTTCACATAAAGCCATGTAGGATAATTCTCAGAGCCTTCGTAGACTCCGAATTCCTTGAAGCTTTCATCAAGCGCTTCTGTCAGCAATTTGTGAACTCCGAAGCTTGCGAAGAACGCATCGTTAATCAGGTCGCAAAGGAGGTTTATCCATTCCCTTGGGCTGACTCCCTTTGGCGGCTTGTTTATGTTTGTCTTAAACATGTTGGCAACTCTTTCGTTGCCGACTGTTATGAGCATTATTTTTTCGTCTGCAAGAAGCAGTGGTCTGAAGCTTTTCTTCCAGTCAAATACAATAAATGGCTTCTTCTGCAGTATGAAATTTCCTAGGATAACATAAGCAAAGTTTGTCTTTCCTGAACCGCTCATTCCTGAGACGCAGATGTGCCTTGGCCAGTCCTGCTCCCTCAAGCCGAATGTGCATATTTCGCTGTCAGCGTAGACAACCTTTCCAAGCGGATATTCGCCGCTTATCAAGTCCTCTGCCGGCGGCTCCAAAAGAACCTTCTCGTTAAGAACATTTTCGTTGATGTGCTTCTGGTAAAGAACATTGAGCATCATCTCAATTTCCCTTCTTGTTTCCATGCTGTCAGCCACTGTGTACTTCAGGTAAATCAAGTCTATCTTTTTGCCGAAGACAGGCCTGAGCTTCTTGCACATTTCCTCGACTGTCAGCATTGTTATGTTCATTTTTATTCCATCAATGAATCAAGAATATTTGACTTGTTCTCAGCATCTCTTGCTTCCTTTACCATTTCCCTGAGCTCTTTCTTCAGCTCAGCAACATCTCTCCAATGGTTAAGTTTTTCCTGGACCTTCAGCTCTTCAAGCTCGATTCCCTTCTTTCTTATTTCAGAAACCTGCTTTGAATCAGCGCTTGGGTTTGTCATAGCCTCAAACTCATGGTTCTTGAGCATTGTCTTTACTGCTTCAATATCATTGAAAATATCTGCGTGAAGAATGTCTCTCTTGTTGATAAGCAATTCAATGTCCTTGATCTCTTCCTGCAGGGAAACTGTCTTCAAGTCTCTCATGTCCCTGAATACCTGTTCCATGTTTGATTTTGATTGCGTTTCCATTTTTATTGTTTGTCCAGGCACATAAGCGAATAGATTAAAGTTATAGAATCGCCAATTTGAGTGTAGTTCTCCTTATTCTGCACACCATACAAAACTCCATTGCATTTTTCGTTTATGCCGCCTTCAGGCAATTCGTATCTGCAATTGCCCTGCTTTTGCAAAAGTTTTGTTGTTCCATCCAATCTTGCCTTGGATTTTGCTACGCTCATGCTGGTTGACTCCCCAACACCAACTGCGCAATTTGCAGGCGGATTATTTATCCAATTATGATTTCTGACTGCCTGCGAGTTTGCAGCGCATCCATAAGCCAGTTCTCCAATTAAACACAACCCAGCTAATCCCAGTTTTCCGATTTTGTTTGTTTTACTCATTTTTGTTTTTATCCCCCTTTTATTTACTTACTAAGTAATAGTAACATAGAAGCAATAACTTATTTATAAACCTTTCGGTTTTTCCAGGGTTTTCCAGCCCTATCCTTTATAAATAAGGGGTTTTGCCAACATCTTCGTTTTACTCAGCGAAAGGTTTAAATAATACTTCATTATATTTTATTATAAATTGTTATAAATGGAGGCAAAATGGTACAGGCAATAATAAACTTGAGTGAGAATGAAGCAAGGGTGTTAAACATAGTCAAAGGCAAGTTCGGGCTCAAAAACAAGTCAGAGGCAGTCAGTTTGGTTATAGACAAGTTTGAAGAACAGATTCTTGAGCCGGAGCTAAGGCCGGAATATGCTGAAAAGCTGCAAAAACTCGAAAAAGAAAAAGGAATTCCTTTCAAGAACGTTGCTGAGCTTAGAAAGATAATTGAGGGCTAAGAATGCGCAAATATGAGATAATCCCGTCGCTGCAAAAAATCCTCAATAAAATTTCAAAAAAAGACAATGCAACCTATGAACAGATTCTTAAGAAAATTGAAGAGATTATAAACTCATCAGATATTGAGCATTACAAAAATCTGCGATACAGTTTAAAAGACAGAAAGCGTGTCCATATAGGGCATTTTGTGCTTGTTTTCAAATTCGTTAAAGAAGAGGATAAAATAATTTTTCTTGATTTCAACCACCATGACAATATCTACTAAAACACTGTCCAAGTCTAGCCTGGCAATATTCCTTTCAAAGCTTGAGGTATTTGAGAATCCAAAAATCTCCTTCGAACAGTATGCAACAGACTCGGAAGTTGCTGCAGAAATCCTGCATTTTGCATACATGAATGGGGATATTAAAGGCAAGATCATTGCAGACCTTGGCTGTGGCACTGGTTTGTTGGGAATAGGCGCGTTAGTTTTGGGTGCAAAGAAGGTTTTCTTTGTTGATGTTGACAAGGAAGCACTGAGGAAAACCTCGGAAAACCTTGAATTCGCAAAGGAAAACCTCAGCAAAAAAAAGGCAGTTCTAATCAACAAAGATGTAAAAGACTTCAATGAAAAGGCAGATGTTGTGCTGGAAAACCCTCCGTTTGGAGTTCAGAATAAGCACGCAGACAAGCCGTTCCTGGAGAAGGCTTTCAAGACAGCCAATGTAATCTATTCGTTCCACAAAGCTGAGTCAAAGCAATTCATAGAAAAGCTTGCAAATGAAAATGGATTTGAAACAACAAATTACTTTGAATACGACTTTCTGATAAAGATGACGCAGAAGTTCCATACCAGAAAAAGCTACAGGTTCAAAGTAGGTTGCTGGAGAATGGAAAATTCTTAATAATGGTTAATTTTTCTGAAAAACCAGTTGCCAAACTGGTATGAACCATATGTTATGAAAACCGCAGCAAAAACGTCGATGCCATAGTGAAGATGCATAAACAAAACAGTTGCAGCCAAGGCTATTGTCATGATTAAGAAGAAAATGCCTATCTTTTCTTTCCTGTACAGCAAGAAGCCCAGGAGAGGCACTGCTGTGTGCCCTGAGAAAAACAAGTCATTCTGAAACACAAGCCAATTGTAAAGATGGGAAGAGGATATGGATATGGCATTAATAGGGGTGCCAAGATGAGTCAATGCTATGAAAAAGCTTCTTATCAGGACAAGCAGGCTGAATTGGCTGATTGCGATATGAAACTCCTTAACATTGAACACCAAAGGATACAACAATAAGACAGCAATAACAATTTCAAACCCGTAAAAAAAGAGAAAAGAAATGTCAACAACAGGAAGATGGTCCAATATAAGGTCTGGGACAGTTGCTGTTGTAACCTCGCTTGTATAATCCCCAATAAAATAATTTATCGCCAGGGCAATCGCAAGAAAAACAATTGAGAGGAGGATAAGATGGCTATGCGCTTTGATTTCCTTTGCCCATGCTTTTACTCTTTTCATTTTTATAAGTACGGATTACTATAATTGCATATATTGGAGTATTTATATTTTACGAACAAAAACCTTTATAAACCACCTACATTTCCATTAAACCATGCAAGTCACAGTTCTTGAGGAATCGGCAAAGAAGCTTGTTCTTGAGTTAGACAACTCCACAATAGGCAGCATGATTGAAGGCGAAATCTGGAATGATGAGAATGTGAAAGTTTCTGCGCAGAAGCTGAAGCACCCATTGGTTGGAAAGCCGCAGCTGATAATTGAAGTCAGCAAGGGGAGCGCAAGGGACGCTCTGAACAGCGCAGTTGAAAGGGTAAAAAAAGAAATTGAAAAACTTAAGAAGTCGCTGAAATAAAAAAGTATTTATAATAAGCATGTTCTGTGTTAATTTATGGTGACCTTGGAAGATTCTGTTAACATAAACGCGACTCCAGAAGATATTTTCAAATGGTTTGACAACATTGTTAAGAATTACAAATCATGGCATAGGGACCATAAAACTGCTGAATTGGGCATAGGAGACAGTTTTCAGGAAGGCTCTATTCTTTATGTAGAAGAGTGTTTGGGAGGCAAACTTGAAAAATTAACCTGTGAGGTCACAAAATATGTGCCAAACAGATTAATTGAATACAAAATATTATCTTCAGAATCTGTTGTCTGCTCCGGCGGGTCATTTAAGGTTAAACCCTACAGCACAGGAAGCAGTTTCACTGCAACGCTTTCATTCCGGTTTGGCTACATTCTGTCAAAGCTTATGCCTGCAAAACTTGATGCAATAAAAACGCATATGAAGGAAGAGGGCGAGAATCTGAAGAAGATTTTGGAAAAGAAGCGCTAGATTAATTTGCGAAACATTCTTATACTCTCAATAATTGGTTGAAAAAATGGCGATTCTGAATCTAATATTATTTTTGGTATTTCTGTTCATTTTAATCAAGAGTGCAGATTATGCCACGCGATATTCATCGAGGCTGGCAAAAATATTCCATATGAGGGAATTCATTGTAAGTTTTTTCATAGTTGCAGTGATTTCAGCATTTCCTGAAGCAACAATCTCAATTATTTCAGCAATCAAAGGGATGCCTGAATTCGGATTGGGAACGCTGCTGGGGTCGAATGTTGCAGACCTGACATTGGTGTTTGGTTTGGTTGCGCTGATATCCACCAGAGGCATATCAATAAAAAGCGAGATATTAAAAAAAGATTTTTTTTATATTGCTCTGCTACTGTTTCCGGTGATTCTGGGAATAGACGGCCGTTTCTCAAGAATTGACGGCATATTGTTGCTGCTTGTGGGGTTATTCTTCTTTTACACTCTCTTTATAGAGTCCGCGAGATTTACAAAGAAACTTAATAAATTAAGGGATGGCTCTTTCTACAAGAGTCTTGCGCTATTAATTCTTAGTCTTGCTGTCCTGCTGGTAAGCGCGAATTACACAATCAAATTCGGCGTTGACTTTGCAAATAATCTCCAGATACCGCCAATACTTGTTGGATTGACTATGGTATCCATAGGGACATGCCTACCTGAACTGCTGTTCTCCATAAGGGCTGTAAGAGCGAACCACGATGAACTGGCGCTTGGTGACGTCCTTGGTACAGTAATAATAGATGCTACAATAATAATAGGAATCATCTCAATCATAAGCCCATTTTATTTTAAACCAACAGTAATTTATGTAACAGGTGCTGCCATGTTTATTGCAGGCCTGCTCACTGTGCTCTTCATTAAATCAGGTAAACTTCTCTCAAGAAAAGAGGGGGCATGCTTGCTATTGTTCTATGCACTATACCTAATAACAGAGATTGTGGTTAACAGGCTGATTTAATATACTGCACAAAAAGCTTATAAACCCTCATTTTTACAATATTCATAGGGGGGTATTTGCACAATGAAAAATAATACAATTTTGAAAACACTTGCTATTGCAGTGTTAATGATGTTTGTGTTTGTAGGATGCAAGGAAACAGAGAACGGAGCAACGCAGACAAACGGGATTACTGGAAATGTTCCGTTGGACACGGAAGTTACACAGCCAACAGAAACAGCACCAATTGTAATTGAACAGCCAACAGATGGGTCTGCTTTGGATGTGAATGCTTTGCTGGGAAAGGTGCAGTGTTCTGATGTTGTTGAAAATACAATATATGTAATAACGCAAAGCTCAAATTTAATGGGCGATTACGGCGAAATAACAGGGCCGAAAACATGGAAGATATATGTTCCGACAGCAGCAGGAATGAGGCATCTGGCGTATTTCCACAACATAGAAATTAAATCTATGACAATCTGCGGAAAAAACATCACAATTGTGATAGACAACGGCGAAAAGGAATTGTCTCTGGTTTCAGATGATGCTGCAGACGAAATCCTGAATAATCCGCTTATAGCAGATGGATTTGACATGCTTAGAACCACCGAAGGTCCTGACAGCGGTACATCAAGCGGATATGGAGAGGTTGTTCCTGCTAACTAAAACAATTTTTTTATTTTCTTTTTTAATTTGATGCAAACAATTCTAAACATTTTTAAACTCCAAGCGCAAATCATAGCGTATGTTTAAACTGGAGCAGGGCAAGAAGCTAATTGAGCTGGCGAGGCATGCGATAGAGACGTATTTCGAGCGCAAAACCCTCTCGCTGGAATCATACAAAGTATTCTCTGAAAAGCTGGGCGTGTTTGTGACGCTGAAATTAAACGGAAAACTGAAAGGCTGCATCGGATTCACAGAGCCGACAATGGAACTGTACAGGGCAGTTGTAAGGGCTGCAAGGGCAGCTGCATTTGAAGACCCAAGATTCAAGCCATTAACAAAAGAAGAGTTTAATGAAATTGAAGTTGAGATATCAATCCTTACAAAGCCTGAGCTCATAAGAGTGTCAAACCCAGATGAATATTTCAAAAAAATAGTTGTCGGAAGGGACGGGTTAATAATAAAAGC
>CAIMOB010000030.1 GCA_903842985.1 uncultured archaeon | reverse complement strand
TCTTCCGGGCAACTTGTACGGAAAAAACAGGTCGGATTTCGCCTTCAAATCCGCCAGTGCCGGTAAAGCAGCCCCCCGGTCAGCGTCATTTGTGCTTGACGCCGGCGACAAACATATTTATGATGAACCCTTAGGAGGAGAATATGAAAACTAAAATAGGGATTTTGTGTTTTTGTCTTCTTCTGGTGGGAAGCCTGGGCTTTCACTCCCCTTTTCTTATCAAATAATGGATTAATCACTTTTGCGAACGAATTCTGGGTTGCTTGAACTTCTTTTGAGATTCCTGCTATTGCTTCGCCATATTCGCCCATCTTTCTCAGGACTGCGGATTGCAACTCATGAATAATTCCTTCTACTTGAGAAAGCCGGTTTTGCATGTCTGTCATCTGGAATTTCATTTCAGTCTTCATCTTAGAAAGCGCGTCAATTTCGACCCGTAATTTTTTGAGCGCTTCATCAATCTGCTGCCGTGAAATATCTTTTACTGTTTCTAAGTCTAGAACCTGCTGATAATATCCCTGTTGCGAAGCATCATAGCCATAGGCTTGAGATTGGTCCGGATATTGAGCATAGGCTTGAGATTGGTCTTGATATGCCTGTTGTTGAGCAGGCGCCTGAAACTGCTGCTGAACTTGCTGTTGAGCCTGAGCTTGCTGCGGCAGTTCTTGCGTATACATCTGAGAATAGGCCGGAACCTGATTTGTTGCCTGATTGGGATTTCTTGCGGCCTCTGGAACAGACATAAACTGGGCTTCGCTTGAATTAGAAGCCATTACGCTCGGCTGCATTTCTCCCGCCTGAGCATACTCGTTTGCGACCTCTGCCTTTATTCTCGATTGGGACATGGCCTCATTTATGTCAACTGGAGAATTGCCTTCTTCTCTTAGAGTGTTTACTATTTGCGCATCCTGAAGACCTTGCTGTTTGAGCAGATTAACACGCTCTAAAAGTGCCATTTGTTAGTTTCCCCGACCGGTTTTTTATAAGTATTATTGTTCATCAAGGTTTTTAATCCTATTGTAATTCTCATTTTTTAAGTGCTTTATTAATCATGCTTTCAACATCTTTCATCCTGGCAAGCTCAAGAGGCTGGAACATCTCAAACTGCCTTTGGAGTACTTGAAACTCGTTTTTTCTGACATAGTTATTTGAATCATCAATTATTCTTTCTAAAGCTAGTTTTACTCTTTTAATCTCATCATTAAGCCCCGCAATGGAGCTTTTTAACTCAGTTATTTGGCTGTCGCTATCTTCTTTTTCTGCGATGAGATTTTCGCCTATCAGAAGAACACGGTCCTTGATTATATTCTGCTTTTCTTCTATATCTCTGAGCTTAATACTGACTTCTGCAAGCAATGCGTCTGAAGGATTATATTGTTGTTCGTCGGCCATCTTTTATTGATTTATATACGAATGAGGGGTTTAAAATACTTATTCTTGCTGTAAAAGACTTGGATAGTCAAGCATGAAAAACTATTTAACCTATTTTTAACCTTAATCATTGTAAAAAAACAGGTAAAACATGCTATTCAAGCCAGGGACACCGATTTATGCATTCGAGGTAGAGAGCGAAGCTGACCAGGACGTGATGTATATCAATTATCTTGGCGCGCCATTCGTGCCTAGCTTAGCAGATTCGCCCGATGTTTTTTCAAGAACCATCGATTATTTGCTGAAGACTCCGAACATAGCCAGAATTGTTTTTGTCCAGCAAAGGAATTACTCCTATGATTTTTCCCAAGTATCTATGCTCACGGACATCGCTGAACTTTATTCTTACCTAACAAGGCAAGAAAAAGTACTTTCACCAAACAAACTTTCGTTCAATAATCCTTACGACTTGCCCAGAAGATATGACATTGTGAATTATCTGCTTATGCTGCTCAAATCAGACCCGCTTGCCTGCTATGCTTATCTGGATAATGTCCTTACAGCTGAAAAGGCATCATTGGAATCGCTTGACGAACAAAACCGATATGACCGAAATGTTTACATCAGGACACTTGAAAATTTTTACAGCATGATGTCGAACCTGAAACTGATAAAGGCGCTTGGAAAAGAGCTTCCGTCCTACAGATTCGGGGAAAGAGAAATCTACGAGCTTATTTTCAGGCCAGATGTGATACCGAACTTCACTTTTACGAGGCTTGCTGCCCAGCTTCCGAAAGGCGC
>CAIMOB010000029.1 GCA_903842985.1 uncultured archaeon | reverse complement strand
GCAAAGGTCAAGGGAGGTTTTTTCAGAAACAAGAGACACCTTCAGATTTACCTGGCTGAACACAAACTCATAAAATGACGCAAATTTTAAATTTGCGGACATTTTTTATTCACAAGGTTCATAAAAAATGAAAAACGTAAGATATACAGTAATTGAAAGAAGGAGAAGGAAATTAAAGACAGACTACAAAAAAAGGCTGAAACTTCTCGCTTCAAGAAAATCCAGATTAGTCATAAGGCCGACACTGAATAATTTTTATGTTCAGATAACAGGATATGATCAAAAAGGGGACAAAATTTTGGCAAGCGTCAAGTCAAAGGACCTGGAGGCATTCGGCTGGAAATTCAGCAAAAGCAACACGCCGGCAGCGTATCTTCTTGGCCTGCTTATAGCGAAAAAGGCGATTAAGCAGAAGATTGCTGAAGTGACTGTTGACGCAGGAATGTCAAGCCCCATAAGGGGTTCAAAGATATATGGCTGCATAAAAGGTGCGATTGACGGCGGGCTGAAAATAGTTTGCCCTGCTGAAAAATTTCCTTCAGATGACAGGATAAGCGGAAAGCATATAAGCACATATGCCTCAAAGTCACCTAATAAATTTTCAAAAACAAAAAATGCGGAGGAGCTGCCTGAAATATTTAAACAGGTTAAGAGCAAGATACTGGCAACATGAGCACTGAAGAAAAAACAGCAGTAGTTGAAAAAAAAGAAGTAACTGAAGAAAAAGCCATAGTGGTGGAAAATAAGGAAGTAAAGAAAGAATACACGAAAAATGAAACGAAGAGAGACTATACAAAAAGACAGTTTGAAAAAGTTTTTGATCCTGTTGCTTGGATTCCCAAAACCGCTCTCGGAAAAAAAGTCAAGAATGGCGAGATAACAGATATTAATGAGCTATTTGATTCCGGCACAAAGGTAAGGGAAGTTGAAATAATCAATGTGCTGCTGCCGAACCTCGAGACAGAGCTTCTGCTTGTGGGACAGGCGAAGGGAAAATTCGGAGGCGGGCAGAGAAGGATATTCAGGCAAACCCAGAAAAAGACAAAAGAGGGCAATAAGCCAAGATTCGCGACAGTTGTTGTCACCGGAAACCGCGACGGCTACCTCGGCCTTGACACAGGAAAATCAAAGGAGACTGTTCCTGCAAGAGAAAAGGCGTACCGAAATTCAAAATTAAACATGATAAAGATAAGAAGAGGCTGCGGCTCGTGGCAGTGCGGCTGCAAGATGCCCCACACAATACCTTTTAAGGTAAGGGGAAAATGCGGTTCTGTTGAAATCGAACTGATGCCTGCACCTAAAGGCACAGGGCTTGTTATTGAAAACGAATGCAAGAAGATGCTTGCGCTTGCAGGCATAAAGGATGTCTGGTCAAAAAGCAAAGGAAATACAACAACAAAAATCAACATGGTCAAGGCATGCTTCGAGGCGCTTAAGAAGCTATCAACAACAAAAGTCAAGCCAGACTGCTTTGAGAAGCTTGGGATTGTAGAGGGCAGAATAAAATGACGCAAATTATTCTGATTTGCGGACATTTTAACTCACGAGGTTCGTTAAAATGAGCAAAATATGTGTTATCAGGATTTCGGGAATGGTAAGGAAAAGGAGAGGAGCAATCGACACGCTTGACATGCTTAAGCTAAGAAGAAAATATTCCTGCGTTGTTCTTGAACCTACAAAATCCAATCTTGGCATGGTTAAAAGGGTAAAGGACTTTGTCACATTCGGCGAGATAAGTGATGATGTTTACAAGCTTCTTGTAGAAAAAAGAGGCAAGGAAGGCAAAAAGTTTTTCAGGCTACATCCGCCGATAAAAGGCTGGGAGAGGAAAGGAACAAAGGCAGGCTATAATGTTGGCGGTGCGCTCGGATACAGGGGCGATAAGATAAATGAGCTTGTAAAAAGGATGATATAATGGTAGTCAACAAAAGAAGAAAGTTTACACGGCAGAGAGCAAGCGGCCACGGCTGGGGCGCCAAGAAAAAGCACAGAGGCGGCGGAAGCAGGGGCGGAAAAGGCAATGCTGGAAGCGGAAAGAGGTCATGGGCAAAGGCGCCTGCAAAAGGCGGCTGGAAAAAGATGGAGCTTGGGAAACATGGGTTTGTGAACAAAAACCCTACGAAGGTCAAGGCAGTCAATCTTAAATTTATTGAAAATAATCTTCAAAATCTTATTGCACAGAAGCTTGTCAGTGAGGAAAAAGGCGTTTATAATATTGAGCTTAAAAAACTTGGATTTAACAAGGTGCTTGGAACAGGAAAGCTGACAAAAAAATTAAAGATAACAGCAGACTATGCATCGAAAAAAGCGCTGGAGTCTGTTAAAAAGGCTGGAGGAGAAATAACGCTTTCAAAAGAGGTTAAGGGATGAATTTTAATGATATATTAATGAATCTTCCTGAAGTAAAGAAGCCTGCGCAGAAAAGGCTTGCTTTCAAGGAAAAACTAAAGTGGACCCTGATTGTCCTTGGTCTCTTCTTTATTCTTGGAATGATTCCGCTTTTCGGACTTGGGCAGAACGCTCTACAGCAGTTTGAATACCTTTCCATAATCCTTGGGGCTGAATTCGGCTCAATAATATCACTGGGAATTGGCCCATTGGTTACAGCGTCTATTGTTCTGCAGCTGCTTAATGGCTCGGGGATTGTAAAATTTGACCTGACATCTCACGAGGGAAAGAAAACATTTCAGGGAGTGCAGAAGGTGCTTGGAATATTTTTTGTAATATTTGAGGCATCTGTCTATGTTTTGATGGGCGGGCTTGCGCCGCCGGCAGAGCTTGCTGGAACAGCAGCTTACTTTTCATTAGAGCTCGTGCTAATATTCCAGCTTTTCCTCGGCGGGATAATGATTATGTACATGGATGAAGTTGTGAGCAAGTGGGGCTTTGGCTCAGGCATCTCATTGTTTATCGCAGCGGGCGTTTCAAAGGAGGTATTTGTAAGAGCATTCTCGCCATTTCCAAGCCCAACAAATCCTGACATAGCAACAGGAGCTGTTCCTGCACTTTTCCAGAGTCTCGCAGGAGGGGATCCCTTGACTGCTGCGCTTATGATTGCAACGCTGGTTGCAACAGTAATTGTCTTCGTGATGGCTGTCTATGGCCAGGCGATGAAGGTTGAAATCCCCCTTTCGTTTGGAAGGATAAGAGGGCACGGCATAAGATGGCCTCTCTCTTTTATTTACACTTCAAATATTCCAGTTATCCTGGTTGCGGCGCTGATGGCGAACATTCAGCTGTGGGCAAGGCTGCTTCAGAACTGGGGCTTACCAATTTTAGGTACATTTGTGGGCAACTCTCCTGCAACAGGGATTGTTTCCTGGATACATTCGCCAAACATTGTAAATAAAATAATTACAGGAAGTATGTCATTTGCTGACATTGGGCATTCAGTTGTTTATCTGCTTTTTTTCCTCGGCGGGTCTATCCTATTCTCAGTTTTCTGGGTACAGACATCTGGAATGGACGCGAGAAGTCAGGCAAAGAATATAATGGCATCTGGCCTGCAAATACCTGGATTCAGGAGAGATGAAAGGGTTTTGGAAAGGATATTAAGCAGATACATCTGGCCACTGACAATCATGGGCGCAATTTTTGTTGGTCTCTTGGCTTCTGTCGCTGATTTATTGGGCGCGCTTGGAAGGGGTACTGGAATCCTGCTTACTGTAATGATTATTTATAGATTATATGAAGAGATTGCACAGCAGCACATGTATGACATGAATCCTATGATGAGAAGGTTCATGGAAGGGGGAGTATGAGTTTTGTAGAAACTATTCTTCAGATAAATCCTTTAATTTTAATAGCTTCGATTTCACTTATTCTTTCTTTGCTTATCAATATTGTTTACAAGCTCACGACAAACCAGGAGCTGATGAAAAAGCTGAAGGATGAGATAAAGATACATCAGGAGGAGATGAAAAAGCACAGGGCTGATCCGAAGAAGATGGCTGAGACGCAGAAGAAGGCTATGGAAAAGAACATGGTTTACATGAAGCACTCGTTCAAGCCCACGCTTTACACATTCATCCCGCTGATTCTGATATTCTCGTGGTTCAACGGTCATCTTGCATACCTGCCTCTGCAGCCGAATGAAACATTTCAGGTAAAGGCTTATTCTGCTTATGAAGTAAATTTGACTTCAGTTCCAGCGCTTGAGATTATTGGAAAGGAGAAGTTTAACGGTGGGACTGTATTTAATCTAAGGGGCGGTGAAGGCAGCTACACATTGTGGTATGATGTTGCTGGCGAGAAGCAATCGAATGACATTTTGATAACAACAAAGCAGGCATATGATAAGCCGTTGGTTAGCTTCAAGAACAGCAAGATAACCAGCGTCGAGGTTTCGAATCCTAAGATGAAGCCGTTCGGCGATTTCAGTTTCTTGGGCTGGCATCCTGGCTGGGTGGGCACATACATTATTTTCTCGCTGCTGTTCAGCACGCTGACAAGGAAGTTCATGAAGATTTACTGAGAATTTTAACTTTTCTTATTGTTATTGTATCAGCTGTTCAAAGCTAAGGCCTTTGTTTTTCGCCAGAGGAATTGAAATAACAAAGTTGTTTCCTTCTGTCTCCTTCAAATCCTCCAGAGTCAGGAAAAACCAGTCCATATTGTTGAACCTGACAGCTATCCATGGCTCTGCGCCAAAGATTTTTGAGAATTCTCTTAGGCCGTTAATCTGTTCGCTTGTTATGTACTGCTTTATTGACTTTGTTGACTTGCATTCAATCGCCAGCTTCCTTAATGAATTGCCTGCAATCACATCTGGGCTTGGGAAATGCGAAGAGCCGGAACCTGCAATTCTATGCGCTGACCATCTGTTTGTATTCCAGAATATCTTAATCAGTTCGCGTTCAGCATTTGTTCCCTTGGCTTTGAGGTTCATGAGCAGTATTTAGTTTTGTTATTCTTAAATATTATCATTCAAATGGGAAATATGTCATCTTTTTCTCTTCTCTTGCTATGACAAATTCATAATCATCAATCATTCCAGTGAAATTGGCCCTGATTTCATTCATTATTTTCTCAAATTCATCGAATGATTTTGCCTGCAGTTCAATCTCAAAATCCCTTCCGCCGATTGTTCTGTTTACATTCAGTATATTCGGATGCTGGGCGCAGAAATAATCCAGTTCCTTCAGCCGGTCTGTATTGACCAGATTAATATAAGATTTGTAATACCTATATCCAAGAAAAGAAACGTCAATCAATGCGCGGTAGCCCTGGATTATGCCTGATTTTTTTAATTTTTTAATGTGATTTTTAATGACCTGCGGGCTTGTTTTCAATGCGCCTGCTATTTCCAGCAATGGCAGCCTAGCTTTGTCAGCAATTAATTTTAACAATTGCCTGTCTAAGTCTTCTATTTTTAGAATTTCTTTTGATCCCCCAACAAATGTTCCTTCATCTGTATTATTTTTATCTATTATATATGATTTTGGATACTGCCTGATGTGCGTATAAATTACAACCGACCTTTTTGAGATAAACTGCCTATATTTTTTCATTATCTTGTCCCAGTAATTATAGAAATCCAAAACATTCTTTACGGCCATTGCGTAGCCGACATCCCACAGACCTTCCAGTGCAACAAGCCACCACACTTCCTTGTCATTTATTAAATCCGCTTCAAGTTTTGCCTGTTGCTCTGGAGTTATGTTGTGAAATTTAAGATACACCCTCATGCTTGTGTAGCCAAGCTTGGAGTGGTCTATTACAGTTGTATAACCCAAAATCACCTTTTCCTGCTCTAGTTTTTTTATCCTGTAATCAACAAACTGCTTTGATTTTCTTATTTGCTTGGCTATGTCAGAGGTTGTTATCCTGGCGTTTCTGTCCAGCTCAAATAATACTCTCCTGTCATAATAGTCTAATTTTGTCATATTTAGACAATAATAATATTTAATATTTAAATGTTTGTTTTTGTCAAAAAAATTAATAGCATATTTTAATTATACGCCATTACCACTAATTAGTTATGAAAAGAAAAATAATGCTAATAGCTCCGTATTTCAGGGAAGGGTTGAATGGGTTTCCCCTTGGCCTGGCGTACATAGCTGGAGCGCTGAGGGAAAACTATGATGTTTCTGTATTAGATTTAACAGCAAGAACACCTGCTGGCAGAGACCACAATGAAATCCTGCTGGAGGAATTGAACAAGTTCAAGCCAGATTTAGTAGGGATTACTTCAACATCGCCTACGCACAGAAATGCGCTGGATGTTGCCAGAACTGTCAAGCAGTTCAGCAATATCACTGTTATCAAGGGCGGACCGCATGAAACAAATTGCGCAGAAACAACGCTAAGGAATAATCCTGAAATAGATTATTCAGTAGTTGGTGAAGGCGAGGAAACAATTGTTGAATTGGTTGATGCGATTTTTAGATGGCAGAGCATTAAAGGAATAATTGGAGTGGCATATAGAGAAAATGGTGAAATAGTAAACAATGGCGGGAGAAAATTAATTTCTGACTTGGATAAACTTCCGGTGCCTGCAAGAGATTTATTCTATCTAAATGAAGGTTTGGATGAATACTACAGTGCAAAATTGTTTGGGGGCAAGAAGTCAACCTCAGTAATGACTTCAAGAGGCTGTCCTTATTCCTGCTCTTTTTGCTCTTCAAAAAAAAATTGGGGGGGAATAAGGCAAAGGTCTGTGGAGAATGTTGTAAATGAGCTGAAAGAACTCTATGAACAGGGATTCAGGGGATTTATGTTCGAAGATGACATGAGCTTGGCAAATAAAAAATGGTTTTTGGAGCTTGCAAAGCAGATAAAACAAAATAATTTGAATATAGAATACTCGCTTCAAACAAGAGTTGATGCAGTTGACAAAGACGTCGCGAAGACCCTGTCTGAATCTGGCTGCAAATTCATCTACTTTGGAATAGAATCAGGAGTCCAGGAGATATTGGACAAATGCGGAAAAGGCATAAAAATTGAACAGGCAAAAAATGCATTTGAGACAATAAGAAAATATGGAATCAGAAGCATGGCATCTGTCCAGTTTGGACTGCCTGGTGAGGACCTTGAAAACTTTTCAACTGTCAGAAAAACAATCTTCGTTTTGAATGAAATACTAAGACCGGATGAAGTTGCGGTATCTTATACCTGCCTTTATCCTGGTTCACCTTTGGCAACTCAGGAAGGGGTAACTCCTGAAATGTATGAACAGTATGTTAAGACAAAAGCTGATAATGAAATTTATTCGAAAACAGCTCACGGAAGCAATTCAGTGCATCCAAAAAGCCTGACGCCTGAAAAGATAAGAATAATTGAGAGCGTACTGGATTCTGAACTGAAAACAAGATTTGACGTGAATAAATTTTATAAGACATAAAGAGCACATTGGTCACCTATGGATGTCATATCTGACTGTCAACTTTGCCTAATAAATTAATAGTGGCACTTTTAGATACATTAATAAAAACACGTTTATTCTAAAATAGCATATGAACAGTAATCAACAAATCAAGTCAAATATATGGAAGTATTACTTGGCAACTTCGCTTGCCTATTTTGGATTTTATACTCCAATCATACAACTTTTTTATCTTGCTCATGATTTGACTATTTTCAAAATTGCTATTCTTGGAGTTGTATGGACTATTGTAAAGATGATTCTGGAAGTCCCTTCAAGCATCCTTGCAGATAAGTGGGAAAGAAAACGAACTATGATTATTTCCTCAGTTTTTACAATTTTATCTGTGATTACTCTTATCTATGCTACAAATTTCTGGTTTTTTATATTAGCAAGTATTTGGTCTGCAGCAGCATATGCATTTTTATCAGGTACAGACATTGCATTTTTTTATGACACTTTAAAAGCGCTAAAAAAAGAAGATGAATTTGATAAACGATGGGCAAGACAACAGATATACCAACAAATACCATTATTTATAGCATTTGTTTCTTCTGGTTTTTTGTTTAAATATTCCCAGTTGCTTCCATTTCAACTTTCTTTAATCTTCTTGGTTCTTTCCCTTGTTGTCACATTAACTCTAAACGAACCAAAGTATCATAAACCAATAGAAGAGGTTAGCATATTCTCTCATTTTAAGCAATCTGCCCAATTTATTTTTAAAAATCCTTATTTAAAATCAGCGTTACTCTTTACAATTTTATTTAGCCTCGGCTCCGATATTTCATATGGTTATGGACAGATTTATCTAAAACAGCTAGCGTTACCGATTGTTTTATTTGGTATAGCTTATACGTTTAAATCATTACTGGTAACTGTTGCAGCTAACTTTGCTCCATCACTTCGAAGAAGATTTTCTTATCGCAGTATGTTCGGTTTCCAGATAATCGTAATTACTCTTTTATTTTATGTAATGGTATTAACAAAGAGTTACATTATTGGAGCAATATGTTTTATTCTAATTGCAATTCCACATGGGCTTTTTGGAATTTCAAAAAGCAGTTATATGCACCAACATATTGAAAGTCATCAACGGGCTACAATCGAATCTATGTTTTCTTTTTTTATAGCCGCTGTTTTTCTCATCATAGAACCCATTACGGGTTATCTTGCTGATATTTATACTATAAAATTACCATTTCTTTTAGTGGCAATTACAATGTCTGTCTATTGTTTCTATTATTTACTTCATGGACATAAACGAATTTAAAACTATAAAAAGTGCCCTTAACAACTACTAAAAAATCACCTATTTGTGACTCCTACAAGCCTTCGGCTCTCGGTCGCTCCAAGTATTCGCGAAGACTTAACGTCCATAAGTTAAAAATATGTCAAAAAAGAAAGCTTTAAATATACTCGGGGGATATTAGCCAGTATGACAAAGAAGGTACTGCCGCTGGCTGCGATGGAGAGACTGCTCAAGTCAGGCGGAGCCAGCAGGGTGGCTGACAATGCAAAGGTTGCGCTAAGAGGTGTGCTTGAGGATGTTGCTGACAAGATTGCAAGGGACGCTGTAAGGCTTTCATTGCACTCAGGCAGAAAAACAGTAAAGGCTTCTGACATTAAACTTGCTGCTAAGATTTAGATTTTTACCTTCATAAAATCATATGCAGCCCTTGAATTAGGGAAATATGTCTTTGCTTCCTGCTCAAGCTCCTCAACTGTCTTGTATCTCTGTGAGAAATGGGTCATAATCAGTTCTTTTGCATTTGAGTTTGAAGCAAGCAAAGCAGCCTGCTTTGAAGTCATGTGCATGTAATCCTCTGCCTTGTCCTCCTGTCCTGAGACATAACTTGCTTCTGAAATTAATAAATCTGCATTCTCTGCAAGTTTATAGCAGTTGTTGCACAAAACAGTGTCTAGGATAAATGAGATTTTCTTTCCTCTTGTAATTGTGGAAACATCCTCAAGATTAATCTCCTTGTCATGTATTTTTATTTTATTGTTCTTCAGGAGCTTACCAATCATCGGGCCTTGCTTCAGCCCGAGCTTCTCCGCCTTTGCAATGTTTATTTTTATCCTGTCTTTCTCAACAAAATTATAGCCAAGACACCTTGTCTTGTGCTTCAGATAGGCGCATTCAAGATAATAATCCTCTGTCTCGTAAAATTTCTCAACTTCTTTTGGGTCAAGTTCATGAACTTTCAAATCAAGCCTGCCGTAAAAATCAGCTATCTTCAAAAGCAATTTTACTTTTTCATCTGTTCCTTTCGGGCCGTAAAGATGTAATGTTCTCTCGCCTTCAATGTTTGCAAATGTCTGAAAAAATCCAATTAATCCGGAGATGTGGTCGCCGTGCCAGTGTGAGATGAGGACTTTTGTGACCTTTGCCCGGTTTATTCCTGCGATGTTCATCTGCCTCTGGGTTCCTTCTCCGCAGTCAACCAAGATTCCTTCGTTCTTGTAGCTAAGAAAAATGCCCTGGACATTCCTTTCCTTTGTAGGCACCATGCAGGATGTGCCTAAAAATATGATTTCTGCCATATTTGCCTCGAAGCATTATTTGTTTAAATATATGATTATTTACAATATTAAAAACAAAACATTTAAAAATCTTTTTACCCAAAGCAGGCAAATGGAAAAAATAAATGCATATTTGGCAGGGGAACGCGTTGTAACAGAGGATTCTGACCAAGCCAGGGAACTGTTTAATCAAAGCAGATTTGGGGTTATGCAGAAAGGCAAAGTTCAGATGACTTTAATGGAAGCGCTTTATCTTGTTGAAAAAGAGAAGATAGTTGTCCTCGACAGCAGGGAAAAGGAAATTTCATTTGAAAAGCTTCTGAAGAAGACTGAAAAGATTGAAAAAAATATCTGGACAAGATTTGTTGTATTCAAGGACCTGAGGAGCAGGGGATACATAGTCAAGACAG
>CAIMOB010000028.1 GCA_903842985.1 uncultured archaeon | reverse complement strand
CCTGATCCCGAAGCACTACAGCGGAAAAGTCTCTGTGCTGTTAAGAAAATCAGACGAGAAAAACCAGTTTGACAAGATTGTAAATGAATTTGATTTAAAGGAAATCCTTGACACAGATATTGACAAGATAAGCGGAGGAGAGCTCCAGAGGGTTGCGATTGCAGCAACTATACTGAAAAAGGCAAACTTCTATGTCTTTGACGAGCCAACTTCCTTCCTTGACATAAAGCAGAGGATAAAGATTGCAAAAATAATAAAGGAGCTGGCTGACTCAGGCACAGCTGTGATGGTTGTAGAGCACGACCTGATAATCCTTGACTACATGACAGAGCTTGTCCACCTGATGTATGGGAGAGAAGGCGGGTTTGGAATTGCCTCAATGCCGAAGACAACAAAGGCAGGCATAAATTCCTATCTTGAAGGATATCTGAAGGAAGCAAACCTAAGATTCAGGGACAAGCCATTGAAATTCTCAGAAAAGCCTCCGACAGAGGCGAAAAAATCATTTGTCCTGACTTCCTGGAAGCACCTGAAGAAAAAGCTTGATAACTTTCATCTTGAAACAGAAGAAGGAATGCTTCACAAGCCAGAGGTTGTCGGAATTCTGGGAGAGAACGGCATTGGAAAGACAACATTTGTGAAGATTTTAGCCGGCGTGCTGAAAGCTGATAAGGGAGAATTGGAAGAAGAAATAAAAGTTTCATACAAGCCCCAGTACATAAGCACAGATTCAGAGGAGATTGTCTCAAATTTATTGATGGATGCAATAACAAAATATGAAGTCCAGTTAATCAGGCCATTGCAGTTGAAGCATCTGCTTGTCAAGAAACTTAACCAGCTCAGCGGAGGAGAGCTCCAGAGGGTTGCAATAGCCGCCTGCCTTTCAAAGGATGCTGATTTGTATCTTCTGGATGAGCCGTCTGCATACCTTGATGTTGAGCAGAGGCTTCTTGTCTCTAAAATAATAAAGGAGATGATGGAAAGCAAGTCAAAGACGGCATTGGTTGTAGACCACGACTTATTGTTTATTGATTATCTTTCAGAAAGATTAGTTGTTTTTGAAGGAGTGCCTGCAAAGAACGGCATTGCAAAAGGACCATTCTCTATGAGAAACGGCATGAATCTATTCCTGACAGGGCTTGACCTGACAATGCGCAGGGACGCTGAGACACTAAGGCCGAGAATAAACAAGCCAGGCTCGCAGCTGGACACTGAGCAGAAATCTGCAGGAAAATTGTATTACGGGTAAATTCTTATTTTATCTTCCTCACAAAGCACAAAAATCCAGATGGAATAACTGTCCTTTCGGGCCTGACGCTTTTCTCCATTTTCCATCCCCTTTCAATTGTCTCAATAATCCTTGCAATAATGAATTCATCATGTTTTTCAATTTCCTTTACAAACTGCTGCGCCTGCGGAACTGTCAGCGAATAATAAACAAGCCAGCCGCCTGTCTTCAGCGCTTTTGACGCGCTTTCCAGAACCTTCCATGGCTCTGCCAAGTCCAGCATTATCAGGTCAACATTCTTCTCCTCAATTCCCTCATAAATATCCCTCTTTTTCGCCTTTACATTCTTCAATCCAAGCGCTTTTATGTTTTCTTTCACAAGCTCGAAATTATTTTCATCTATTTCATAGGTAGAAACGCTCTTGACAATGTTTGCAAAGAAACAGGCTATTCCGCCTGAGCCGCTTCCTGCGTCAACAACAACAGATTTCCTGCTGATTCCTGTGTAAGAGATTATAACTCCGATATCCTTCAGCGGAATCATCTGCGGCATTCTCCTTATTTTCCTGTACAAGTCAAGAAAATCCGGCTCGAAAATAAAATATTCCTTGCCTGTGCTTGTCAGGACTTTTCCCTGCTTCTTTTTCAGCTGTTCTGCCCTGATGAAGCCGTATTTTGTATGAAAATCCTTGGAAACATCTCTTATCAAATACTCCTGGGCAGGAAAATAATCCTTACCTTTTGTCACAAGCATCTTTTTTGCCATGGCTCTTATTTATATCATAAAGTATAAAAACCTATCGCTCTTACTCTGGGCGATGAAAGCGATTGTAGTGAGCGGAACACCTGGAACAGGCAAGACAAAGACAGCAAAGGCGCTTGCAAGAAAAAAGAATTACAGCTATGTCGACGTAAATAAATTAGTCAGGGAACTGAAGCTCTATGACTCCTATGATAGGAAAAGAAAGGCGTATGTTGTCGACACCAAAAAACTTAACAAATTCCTGATAAGGCTGATTGGGGAAAGCAAAAAGAAACTAGTCATTGATTCCCATCTCTCGCACTATCTACCGAAGAAATATCTCGAGCTCTGCATCATAACCAAATGCAATTTGAAGAAATTAAAGAATAGATTGGAGAAGCGCGGCTACTCAAAATCAAAAGTCCGCGAGAACCTGGATTCTGAGATATTTGACGTATGCCTGAATGAAGCTAAAGAAATGGGGCATAAAATAAAAATAATAAAAACATAAAAGAAAAAATAAAAATTAAATCTCTTTGATTGTCAGAAGATTTACTTTTGTCTCCATCTGCTTGACATTCGAGTCCATTGCAGCAACATATTTGACATCTATCCTTTCAGCAAGCTTTACCAGCTCCCTGTCAATCACTCCGTCAAACACAATTGCGTAAACCCCGCCTGTCAATCCCTTAACAGTCGCTTCAAGCTCTGTCAACGGAACCTTTCCAAGCATCTCAAGCTTCTGGTCAAGTATGTAAGCGCCTCTTGTTCCGACAAGGTCATTAAGCATGTCCATGAACTTCTTCTTTTCCTCGTCAGAAAGCCTTGATGTTTTTACCGATGTGGTAATAGGTCTTCTCAATGGAAGCCTTGACTGAAGAGGTCTTATCTGCGGCGGACCTTGCGGACTTTGGCTTGGCTGGCTTGGCCTGTTGTATTCCTGCCTCATCATAGGCCTCTGCAGAGATTCAGGGCTTCTTGTTATTGCAGGCATTTCAAGCTTCGCCTGTTCTGTTGTCACCCTGCTTCTTATTGCCTTATGTATCTCTTTCTTTGTCAGCTCCTCAACTTCCTTTCCTTCAGGCGCTTTTGTTATGAAATCGACATCTGTGACGCCAAGCATTTCCTTGATTATCAAGTCGCCGCCCCTGTCTCCATCAACAAAAAGTGTTGTCTCCTTGTTTTTGCAAAGCTCTTTTATTGTCTCTGGAACGCTTGTTCCATTTATTGCAATGCAGTTCTTGAATCCATTCTTAAGCAGTGTAAGAACATCCGCTCTTCCTTCAACAACGATTATGTCCTCTGAATCCTTGACAGCAGGGCCCGCAGGCAGCCTGTCTTTTCCGAATTCAACTATCTCCATAATTCTTACAGAGTTTGAAACTTCTTCGGAAATCTCCTGTGAATCAGGCATTGACGAATCCATCAAGTTTTTCAAAAGCTCCTTTGCCCTTTCGATGACAAAGTGCCTCTTGCTTATCCTGACATCTTCAATCTTCTCAACATTTATTTTTGCGTTGCAGGGCCCGATTCTCTGGATTACTTCCAGAGCAGCTCCTACAATTGCAGTTTCTGTCTTGTCTAGGCTTGAAGGTATTATGATTGCGCCCCTTGTTTTTCCTGCTTTTGTTTCTGTGTTTACTTCTATTCTCCCAATTCTTCCTGACCTTTGAAGCTCCCTGAGCTCCAGGTCTGCGCCTAACAAACCTTCTGTCTGGCCGAATATTGCGCCTATTACATCAGGCCTGTCAACAACTCCATCAATTTCGATGTGAGCTTGCACTATGTATTTTGCTGATACTGGACTAATTTTTGCCATTTTTATCCTCCTAAGAACAAGCTAAGGCTATAGAGCATTATTGCCCTAAATGTCTTCATTTCTTTTAAAACAAATAATTTCCAAGTGAAATGATGATTGTAAGCCGAATACTTGTTCTTTCTGTTTTTTAAGTATGAAATTTGATTTGTTGCCCAAAACACTAACCCTCAAGCTCCTAGCTTGAATTTATCGTCAGCTCCATTGAGTACTTTCGTGACGGGCAAGTATCTGCACGTATTTCCTTCCAATATGGAAGTTTTTGGTGTAAATACTGATTATTAGCGTAATGTTTGCTCTTTATAAATGTATTGTTTTCTATATTAAAATAATATATTCAAAAAACTTATATATTCGCCCGCTATCACAATTTCTTATATGAAATGCCAAAGACACAGCAGGGAATGCACAGGCGTCTGCACTTGGTGCGGAAGACAGCTCTGCAGGCTTTGCATCGGCAAGACAGATGGCAAGAAAATGTACTGCGTAGAATGTTCTGGCAAGATTGGCGACCTTGTAAAAGAGAAGCAATTAGACGTTATAAGGAAGGAAAACCCGCCAAAAACCAAGTATTTCGACTTCTCAAGGGTTTAATGCCTTTATTCAGGAAAAGATTTATAAATCAGCCTTATTTCTGCCGGATTGGAGGTTTTTAAAATGGGAGATGGAATATTACCACTAGCAGCAATGGAGAAGATTTTGAAGAACAACGGCGCTGCAAGAGTCAGCGCAGACGCAAAAGATGCCCTGAGAATCGCGCTCGAAGATGAGGCGAGAAAATTGGCAGAGAAGGCGAGCCAGATAGCGAAGCACGCAGGAAGAACAACAGTAAAAGAGGAAGACATCAGGCTGGCGTTGAAATAATTTTTCCAAAATGGAAAAAGCAGAGGAATTCCTGGCAGGCTGGACAGAAAATTATCTGAAAAACAAAGATATAATTCTAAGAAGAATAGAAAAGCTGAGCAGGCAGAAGGACAAGATCGAAGTCAAATACAAGGAAAGGCAGCACACTTACCTGATTGAACCGTTTCTCGAAGAGAATGTTCTGAAAAAACTTTCTGATTTGCACCAGACCATTGTCTGCTTCAGCACAAATGAAAACATTGAGTTTGTCCTGAAGCACTGGGAAAATCTAATCAAACATTCATGTCTTAGCATTTTCTTTGTAAACCCATTCTCAAAAACAGAGAAGATATGGATTATTTACCCGCAGACGCACAACGGCATTTCAGAAAGGAGCTCGCTGAAGCCGGGGCTTTATTCCCTTGCATCGCAGGTTGAAAGCACAACAAAAAAAGAAGTCGAAACTATTCTATTATCTTCTTGAAATGCGCATAATAGCTTGCAGTTATTCCTATTACAAAGAACAGCGTCACAAGAGTCTTGTTTGTGTAATAGCTTCCAACAACATAGCCCACTAAAAATCCGAATACAACCAGATAGAATGCAAGCTTTAAATTCCTCCTTTCCTGGTACAATAACCTGCCGAACAGCAGACCGCAGAGGAATATTATTATGAAATTTAGGTAGGCGTTTGCAGCTGTTACCGACAGCAGCAGCCCCACAACAAGCAGTATTATGAATACCACCTCAACCCAGGTGGTTGCCAGGTCAATAGCTGATTTTTTTCCAAACATTTTTATATTCCAATCCTATTTTTTGCCTATGATTAAATTTTTTGGAGTCCTTGACTTGCTGACTGCAGTTGCAATTGTCCTGCTCCAGTTCTCGCTGATAAGCTGGAACATTGCTTTCATATTCGCAGCCTACATTGTCGTGAAAGGACTTATCTTCCGCGACTCAATAGCAAGTTACCTTGACATCGCATCCGGACTTTACATGGTCCTGATGTTCTTCGGCCTTAACATATTTGTCGCGTATGTTTTTGCGTTTTATCTTGCGCAAAAGGGAGTTCTCAGCCTATTCTAGGCGGATGTACCACAAAATCATTGCAAGCAGCCCGGCAACAACAGCTGCGATTATCGACCAAAATATTGATGTGGTGAAATAAAGCAAAAGCGAAGCAACAACAGTGCCCGCGAACACGAACACCCAGGTCATTCTTCCTGAATAAAATATATTCAGCCCGTCAAGCCTTGGTATTGGAAGAATTGTGAAGACAGCAAACCACAAATTTACAGCCAGCGCCTTTGTAAGCAGAATATGGCCTGGCGCGACAATGAGCATCAGCTTGAACAGGATGGCAAGCACAATGTTTGACAGAGGACCTATCAATGAAACAATTCCCAGATCCTTGTAGCTCATCTGGTATCTCCATTTTCCAAGCCTGTGGCCTTCCAATGCATACATCATTATTCCGCCAGGAATTACCAAGACAGCATAGCCTCTTGTTACAAAGCAGATAACCAATGCAATAAGCAGGCCGTAAATCCACATCTTGTACTCAACCTGGAATCCTTTTGACAGTGCATACATTCTTTGGGCAGAGACATGAACCAAAAGCGCCAAAGCCACAATCAACAGCGCTGAAATCAGGTTCTGGATTCCTGCATTTGGGTTAAACTTCTCAATGCCCCACTGCCTGAATGAGAACATAAATCCAAGAATAAGCACAGTCACTATTATGTCCCTTATCTCAGTCCTGTTAAAAACAAAGTATTTCTTGACCACGTCAGTGTATGTGCCCATTGCCCCTTATAATGCGCTCTGGGTTTATATATTTTGCCTATACTATATATTAAAATAAAATTTATTTCTTCATCAATCCTATAATCTCCTCTTCGTGCCCAGCGCCTACAACCGCAAGAATTTTTCCTTTTTCGTTCTCAACCAGCCACTTTAATCTCTTTGCCATAACCACATTCCTTTCCCCTATTAGCACCTTATAGACATTCGGATACCTTTTTTTCACAAATGAAATCATTTTCCTTATTACTTTCTTTTCAGGCACCTTTGTCAAATCAATTTTCATATCAAATGCCTCCAAGCCAATCTTCTTCATCTCCCTTTTCCCGAAGAATATGCTTTTAAAAATGTCCGCAGCAAACCTAAACCTCTCTTTCCAGCTCAAAAACTTGGAAAATCTTTTCAGCGTGATTCTTATGTCCTGGTCAATCAGCGCAATCTTGATGTTATTCTCCTTTGCAAGCTTTATCGCAGTCAGCATTTCCTGCCCGGGCTTCACCCCTACTTTTTCCCCAAGCTTCCTTTCAACATACTCGCCAATGAGGCTGAACAAATAGCCCTTGACTCCAACCTGAAAAATCTCCCTGAAACCCGCTTCTCTTTTACTCTGCTGGATGCTGTAAAACCTGTCCTTGTCCAGCTCCAAAGCGATAATCTCAGGCTTCTCTTCTTCAATGAATTTTGTTATAGCATCTACACTCTCCCTTGATATATGGCTTGTTCCTATAATTGTCAGGTTCTTATACTTCATATATGGACTATTTGCCAAAAGCTTTATAAAAATATTGAATATTTGCAGAGATATGAAGAAAGTAAAGCAGATGGATATCATAAAAGGAATGAAGGTTTCCGAATTAGTGAACGAAATGTCCTTGTCAGGAGTCATGGGCGCAGGCAGGATAGGAAAGGCAGTTGAAATCCTGAGCGAGATTAAGAAAGACAAGAAATGCAAATTATTCTTTGGCTTGGCAGGCGCAATGGTTCCAGGCGGGATGAAGAATGTTGTAATTGACCTTTTGAAAGAAAGAGTTGATGTTTTTGTCACAACAGGCGCAAACCTTACCCATGATTTGGTGGAAGCCCTTGGATACTCGCACCTGCAGGGAGATCCGGAAGCAGATGACAAGGAGCTTCACAAAAAGAAAATTGACAGGATTTATGATTCATTCATGCCAAACGAGGTTTACGAGGGGCTTGAGGATTTTTTCATGAAAATATTTGACAGCCTGCCGAAGGAGATGAACATAAGGGAATTCTTGTGGGAGCTTGGCAAGCATGTGAAATCAAAAAATTCAATCCTGAGAATCTGCTACGAGAAAAAAATACCAATTTTCTGCCCTGCAATAGCTGACTCAGGCATCGGCCTGATGATTTGGGGCAGATTGGCAGCTGGGAAGAAAATAAGAATTGATGCATTTGACGATTTGAAGGAAATAATCAAGATTGCCTGGGATTCTGAGAAAAACGCGATTTTCTATGTCGGAGGCGGAGTGCCAAAGAATTACATACAGCAGGCAATGCAGTTCTCAAAAGGCGCTTTCTACGGCATACAGCTGACAACAGACAGGCCTGAGTACGGCGGAAGCTCAGGCGCTCCGCTTAAGGAAGGAATTTCCTGGGGCAAGATGAATGAAAAAGGGAGATACATTGATGTCTACTGCGATGCAACAATCTCACTGCCTTTGATTTGGGCAGCTGTAAAATGATAGTTGATGTTCACGCGCATCTGGACCACAGGCAGTTTGACAAGGACAGGGACGAAGCCATAAAACGGGCAGAAAGAATTCTGATAATAAACAACGGATTAAATCCAGAAACAAACAGGAAAACACTTGAGATTTCTTCAAAATACAGAAATGTAAAAGCTGCTTTGGGGCTTTATCCGATTGACGCATTAAAAATCAAGAATTTGGATGAAGAGCTTGATTTCATAAGGAAAAACAAGGACAAGATTGTTGCAGTCGGCGAAGTCGGGCTTGACTATTACTGGGAGAAGCAGAAAAAGAATGAGGAAAAAGAAATCTTCCAGAAAATAATAGATTTGGCAGAGGAAATCAGGAAGCCAGTCATTGTCCATTCAAGGGAAGCAGAGCTCGATGCCATTGAAATGCTTGAATCATCGAAAGTTAAGGCAGTCCTGCACTGCTTCGGCTCATTTGAGTTGGTAAAAAGAGCAATTGACAACGGCTTTTACCTTTCGATTCCAGCAAATGTTGTTTTCTCAGGGCATTTCCAGAAGATTGTTGAAATGACAGAACTGAGAAACCTTCTGACTGAGACAGACTCTCCGTATCTCTCTCCTTACAGAGGAAAGCGCAACGAGCCTTCATTTGTTGAAAAAGGCCTCGAGAAAATTGCAAAAATAAAAAATATTTCTAAAGAAGATGCTGAGGAAGAAATTTACAGCAACGCAAAGAAATTATTTGACTTCTAATAATGGCTGCTTTTCAGGCTTGAAAAAATTAGCATAGCCCCTGCCACTGCGCTTCCGATTGCTGAAAACAGAAACAGCTGCTCTGAAAAACTGAATTCATAGTACCCAAAGATTTGTGCAAGCGAAGCCACTCCAACAGCAAGCGCAACCAGTCCAATAACCACACCAACCCCTTTTCCCGAACTTTCATGCCCGAATGAATGCGCCATTTTGCTAAATTATGCTATTTCTGTTTAAAAACTTAACGCCGGCAGCAGGATTTGAACCTGCAAGCCCTTGCGGGCAGCGGTTTTCGAGACCGCCGCAATACCAGGTTATGCGATGCCGGCACAATATTGGCTAATCTAAAAATGCTTAAAAACCTTTGCTAAAAGTATTTAAATTAGCATTCTTTACTGATTTTTACATTGGAAAAACAAATAAACTACGCTTCTGATGTTAAAATTGGCGATTTTGCAATAGTGCACAACGCAATGTATGAAACGCACGAAAGTATTCCTTCTCAAAATATATACGGGCCAAAAACTTACCATGCAGCGACATTTCCTTCTTACAAGCCGTTTTGCATAGGGCGCATTGGAAGGCTAAGGGACGCAACCATTGAAAGAAGGTTAAGCAAAGACATAATATCGCAAGCCGAATTGATTTTGGCTGACTCTCTGTTACCATTTACATTAGGAACTTTCAAAGGCGAAAACCTGTATTTTATAAAAACGGAAAAAGACATCAGGGATTATTTTGGCGAGCAGAAAGAACATCTTACTTTTTTATTGTGGGAAGATAGGCGTCAAACTACGATAGACGACATTCTTAAAAAGGCATTGGCAGATTACAAAATCCTCAAAGATACAGATGTTACAAAATTAGATTTGAGCAGGATGGGACGTTTGATTACGCTTGGTTCTTCATTGGAAATTGCGAAAATGACGGCAGAGATGCAAACAGAACTTGCAAGAAAAATGCATGAAATGAAACAAGTAAAAAAAGATGATTTAATATACAGAATAGATGCAGGCACTAGTAGACCTCACTTCTTAACATGAAATTCTTCTGGCGTTAATGCCCAAAAAGATAGTACATCTAATCTAAAAATGCTTAAAAACCTTTGCTAAAAATATATAAATCCCGGGGCCATACAAAACTGCACATGGAACTTTTGACAGCGACAAAGGAGCAGATATTTGACCTTTTCAACTCAGGCCTTGAAAAGCAGATAAATTCTGAAGGTGCAAGGCATTACATTGCAAAAGTAATGACTGACATGGTCGATTTCAAAACCAAGCTTAATGAAGATGAAGCAATCGGCATGCAAATATGGAAAGCCTATGACAAAGACATATTTCTTGCTTTATCCTCTCTTAGGACAATAGCTGACAGCCTTCTTTTCATTTGCGGATTTTTTCCTGAATATTTTGTAAATGTTTACAAGAGAAGGACAGTTGGCCTCGACTATTATTTGGAAGAAGGAAAGACAGCATATAACAGCACAGGGCACATTCTGACAAAAAAGAGAGCATTAAAATTAAGCCCAGGCCTGATGTTTGAACTTTCAGATAATTTTGTTGATTATACGAATGCAATTTTTAACTTTAGAAATTCGCTTAATGAAGGAATGGTGCCGAAAGACGTAAATATTTTAAGAAAACTTTACAGCGCAACAAAAAACAAGGCAATACTCAATTATGAGCAAACAAGGAATCTGCGTTTTCTAGTGAAATAAAATGCCCCGGTCGGGATTTGAACCCGAGTCAGAGCCTGTCTCCATTTCTTCGAGAGGGCCCTATCCTTGACCGGTCTAGACTACCGGGGCGAAATCTTATGCAAAGATAACACGGGCCCAGAGGGATTTGAACCCCCGACCTACTGATCTCTCCGTTTTCTTATTAAGAGTCAGTTGCGCTACCAGCCTGCGCTATGGGCCCATACAACCAAAAAAACAAGTATAACATTTATATATGTTGCTGTTTTTGACAGGTATATGAATATTGAAAAGACAAGGTGGCATTCGTGGAAAAAAGGCAGTTTAGCCAGGGGCTGCAGGCTCTGCGTCCAAGGCAAGAAGCTTGTTCTGTTTGTCACAGGTCTCTGCCCAAGGCACTGCTACTACTGTCCTATTTCTGAGAAAAAGTGGCACAGGGATGTTACTTATGCAAATGAATGGAAGACAAGCTTGCCAAAAGAGATAATTGAAGAGGCAAGATTAACAGAAGCAGAAGGCGCAGGTATAACTGGCGGAGACCCGCTGGCAAAAACTGAAAGGACAGCAAAATTCATCAAACTCCTGAAAAAAAAGTTTGGGAAAAAATTCCACATTCATCTTTACACTTCACTTGACTTGGTTAACAAGAAAAATCTGAAGATGCTTTACAATGCCGGGCTTGATGAAATAAGGATACATCCTGACATCTACAGCAATAAGCTCTGGCATAGGATTGATTTAATCAAAAAATTCAAATGGAAAATCGGCGTTGAAATCCCAGCAATCCCCCAGCTTGAAAAACAGACATTCAAGCTGATTGATTTCTTCAAGGACAAGATAGACTTCCTTAACATAAACGAACTTGAAATTTCAGATACTAACGCGCAGATGCTTGTGGCAAAAGGATTCAGGCCGAAAAACAGCTTTTCCTATGGCGTTAAAGGCTCAGAAGAGCTGGCTAAAAAGATTTTAAGAAAATACAACATTAACATCCATTACTGCACAACAACTCTGAAAGACAAGATCCAGCTTGCCAGAAGAATAAAGAGAAGGGCGCGAAATGTTGCAAGAAAGTTTGACAGAATAACAAAATCTGGAACCCTGATAAGGGGTGCGATTTACCTTCCTGAGCTCCTGCCTTCATTTGGCTACGCAGGAAAGCTGGAAAAAATGAACAAAAAACCCGCATTGGCCAAACTAAGAAAAATAGCGCATAATTTGCAAAAAGAATTTAAACTTAAGAATGATATGCTGGCAATAGACGCGTTAAAGCCGAGGATTTTGACAAGCGAAAGGATTGCCAGAAATCTTGGCAGGAAGCTTAAAGAAATAGGCTTGATGCCCGCAGTTGTTGAGCAGTATCCAACACAGGACCAGCTTGAGATTGATGTCCAATTTTTATAGGGCCTGTGGTCTAGCGGTATGACGCCACCCTCACACGGTGGAGGTAATGGGTTCGACTCCCATCAGGCCCATCGCAGATTTGATCTGCAGAACAGATTAAAAATGTTAAAGAACAAAAAAGGGGACGCGATGACAGACTGGGCAATCAGCCTAGCAATATTTCTTCTTTATCTTGCATGGTTCCTGCTTTTTGTAAGGCCAACATTGTATTCTGAGGAGAAGCCAGATGTTGCCAGTCTCGTAATGGAAAAATTTGATGACTACGCAAACTGGCAGGTTTATGAATATCCAATATTCATAAGAACAAACTATTCAGGCATGGCGAACGAGCCAATAATTGTTGACTTCGGGCACGATTTCAACGAGACAAACTCATGGATGACAAACAAGACATTTTTCATAAATGATGGGAAACTTTTCTTCATCCAGAACCCGCTTTCAAACACAATTGCTTATTTAATCAGAACGTCCGAAACATACTCTCCTTACTATGAGGCATCCGACCTCTCAGCCAATTCAGTCTCTGCCTCAACATCAGGCTTCACTGCCTATTTCAGCAACGGCCTGCTGCAGTCAACCCCAAAAATAAATTCATTTGCACTGAAAATAAACAACATTCCAATAAGCACTGCCACAAACCAGTTTACAAACCATATAATTGCCGGCCAGTATGCTGTGACAACCCAGGCAGTAAACAACACATTTTATGTATTTAAGGGAAACCCAAGAGTTTATGGAATAATCTCACCTGCGATGCCGCTCTCGGCAAAACTGGAATTTAGCATAGACAATTATGATAGCTATTACATAAATGAAGTTGACAACGGCGCAGTGCCTTACCCCTCAGGCTGCAGGTCATTCACAAGCAGCAGGATTATTTTCTACTCAAGCAACTCAAGCCTCCTTTTTGCCTTTGACATTCCAGCAATCATAAGTTTCTGCGTGCAAAACACAACAATTGATGTGGACTTTGAATTTGCGCTATCCAGCCAGATGCTTTACAAAATAGTTGAATTCTCAGAAAGCCACACAAATTATCAGAAATACCTGACTCCAT
>CAIMOB010000027.1 GCA_903842985.1 uncultured archaeon | reverse complement strand
CATATCAGGAAACTTTGAAAGAGGAAATATGAGAACTGCCCCTGCTACAACTGATAAAAGCATGAAGAATGTTGAAACCTCTTTGCCAAGAATTGCAGGGATTGCGAAGCTCAGAAAAACAGTGATGAAAATGAAGGTGACAGGTATAAAATATGAGGCGCTTACCGCGCCTGTAGGCGTTATGTTCAGATGGCATATCTTTATATCTTCTTCAAGCTCCTTTGATCTTTTCTCGTCTGGCTTTAGCTTCAGTATCTTTTCTGAAATATTGCAAAGTTTTTCATAGAATGACATATGTGCCGGAAAATAAGATTCCCTGAATTCATTGTACTCTTGGGTTGTTATCGGCTTTGCCTCAATCATTTCCTTTGGCGCCATAAGCCCTATTTCAAACTTCTCTTTGTACTTAGAAACCATTTCTTTTAGCTCTTCTTCAGGTATTGCCATTTTATTTTGTCTGAAATTTTTTGGCAGCTGATTTCAACCATTCGTTGAACTCAAAGAATATTCTTTTTGAATCCAGAGACCCGAACTCTTCCTTTACCTCTTCTGAAATACGGTGAAATTGGTCATTGCAGAGTATTACAAAATCAGCCTCCAAAAGCTCAGGCCTCTTCATTGCATCGGATACGTCAACAATTGCTTTTTTAACATCAGCCCTTAATGTCACATTATCCCAGACAGCATCCCAGTTGCCTGCCCATTCCTTGACATTTCCTGCAATTGACTTCAGAATATCAGAATCACCGTTAATGAGGTCTGTGGAGCATTCAAGCTGGTCATTTTTTGATTCATATTTCATGAGGTCAACGAATCCATGCTCAAGCAGAGGATCATCTTCCCAAAATTTCCTGACTTCTGTTATTGAAGTTACACGCCTCGATCTGTGAAGCCCGTCTGCCGACCTTATTGGATTTGCGACGACGATAATATCTGTTGCTTTGAAAGATGTCTTTGGCACCTGAAGGTCATTTACAACCCTGTCATAAACGCCGTAGGGGGAATCGCCGTGAATTGTTCCTGCAACAACGTTTGCCAAGGCGCCGACTCTCATCGCCTCATACAATGCCCTGGCTTCTGTGCTTCTGACCTCTCCAACTATCAGCGCAGAATCGCCCATACGCAGCGTTGTCCTGATTCCTTCGTCAGCAGGAACCTCTGTTGTTCCCTTTGTCATTGCGCTTGCAACCTTCATCTGCTGGATATTGTAGCCAAGATTGATGAGCGGCCTTACCGGCAGTTCAAGCGTGTCTTCTATTGTTATCATCCTGTAAGTCCTCATTACTTCAACCATCAAAGCGGCAAGCAGTGATGTTTTTCCTGCGCTTCTTGTTCCTGCAACAAGCATAGTTCTGTTTCCGTCAACCAAAAAGCTGAGAAGCCCTGCTGCGAGCGGATTAATCATTCCCTGCTTGATGAAAAGCGGAAGCGTCCATGGCTTGTCTCTGTGCCTTCTGAACGCAAACGCCAGGCCTGTCGGGTTGAGCGAAGGTGCGATTACAGCAACCCTTGCCCTTGCGCCAGGTATTTCTATCTCCGTATCAAGTATTGGATTCGCCTCGTCGAGCGGTCTGCTTGAAATCATTCTGAGCTTTGAAGCCCAGGACTCTGCCTCTGACCTTGTTATTATTGCATTTGTCTTGCAGTTTTCCAGGTCGGCGTGAACTATGAACATCGGCGACTGCCCCGGCGGGCTGTTTATTGTTATGTCCTGTATTTTCTCATCCTGCAGAAGAACTTCAACAAGACCGAATCCGACAGTGTACCTTATGAGTATTTCGGTCAATTCAATAATCTCATCCTCTGTAAGTTGTAAATTCCTATATTTTGCAAGCTCCTCTATCAGATCTTTTCCAACATTGAAGAAGACCTGCCTCATTCTTTCGGGCTGAGTGAATTCCTCTGCTGTGGGCTTGTGCTCAGCCATTATCTTGCGCGCTGCGTCGAGGACTTCGTATTTCTCTTCAGAAAGCTTGAATTCAGGCGGCAGCATGTGGTAAAGCGTGTGGATTGTGTCGGGAAGCTTGAATACAGTTATCTCTGTGTTTTTTACAGTGTAACTCCCAATTTCCTCACCGCCAATTGGGTAAGTTGCCATCAGCTTAGTGAACATGAAATCCGGCTTGATTACCGGCCTGAATATCTTTTTGTAGACAGAGCGGTCGCCGACTTCGTAGCCGGAAAGATATGGTTTTGCAATTGTAATCAGTCTTGTTTTCTCCAAAAGGGAAAGAAGGTAGCTAATTAACGAGACATATCTCTGCTGCCCCTGGATTTCTGCATCGACTGTGTACTGCTCAAGTTTTATTCTCTCAGACCTCAGCATTCTTTTAAGTTCAGCGTAGCAGCCAAGCGGATCAGACGGAAGAAGCTGGAATATGATTTTTTGTATGTCTGCATACCTCTGCTCCTGGTCCCTTTTAAAAGCTCCGCCGAAACTTAATGCATCAAGGCTGAACAAATCTTTTTGCTTTACCAGTCTGTTGTAAAGAAATGCAATTTCATTAAGAAGTTGAACCTGGTCAAATTCATATTCATAATCTCTTTTCTGGTAAAATATCAGCTTTGTTGCGTTGCCGGCCTCTGCAAGCTTTGTTATTGTTAATGACATGCAGTTTGGGTCGTCTTCAAGCGAAGGGACTTTTAGGTATTTTTCATAATTTATTTTTAGAATAACCTCTCCACTTTCTCTAGCGATACTATACTCTTCGGGCACGTTAACACCTCTTTTATTACTTGATTATAATAACATAAAGTTTTATTTAATCAGCTATTTAAAAAGATTATTTAGGAATATATAAATATTACGTGTTATTTAATTAAAAAAATGGCAAAAGAAGAAATATCCATGTCAGGAGCTGCGCCAGCCCCTGCCGTGCCAAAGTCAAAGGAGCCGGGCGTTGGTTTTGCTGAAGTGGCAAAAGAAGTGAATAACGTAGAAAGGGCTGTAAAGGTCCTTGAAGACAGAGTTTACAATGTTAGGGAGAAGGAAAAGATTAACAGCGAGAATGTGCTCGAAACCAACAAGAAAATTTTCAGCGAAATTAGAGTTATAAATTCAGAACTGCTTGAATCCAAAAGAGATATTGAAGACATAAAAACAAAATTAAGGCTCATAATAAACGATTTGAAAACCGCAGCAAGGAAAGAGGATATCGACCTTGTAAAAAAATATTTGGAACTGTGGGAGCCGGTAAGTTTTATCACAAGGAACGAAGCAGAAAAAATAATTAATTCGCTAATCGAAGATAAATTAAGAGAGAAAGGTTTATAAACTATAAAATGCCAGAAGGTATTCCAACAGCAGCTGTGCTTAAGCTTAGAACACAGGGCCTGAGCAACAATCAGGTAATACAGACTCTGCAGAGAGAAGGTTATAGTGTCCAGCAGGTGTCTGACGCAATGGCTCAGGCTGAAATGAAGTATACTGTTGAAGGAGTTCCAATATCAGGTGAAAAAATGCCAGAAGAGCCATACTATCCAGAAAATTATCCTGCAGGCGGAGAAGCTGTGTCGCAGCCGACATTTTCTGCAAAAAGCCTTCAGCCAATCATAGAAAAAGTTGTCGAAGAAAAGTGGGCGGAACTTCTAAGGGACCTGGAAAAGCTTGCAAGCTGGAAAGACAAAACAGATGAAAGAATTACAAAGATAGAGCAGCAGCTTCTAATTTTAAAAGACTCATTTGACAGGCTTCACGAAGGCGTTCTCGGTCAAATTTCTGAATACGACAAAAGCATGAAGGATGTCGGAATCAGCGTGAAGGCAATGGAAGATGTTTTCAAGAAAGTGCTTCCAGGATTTGTGGAGAATGTTTCTGAATTGTCAAGAATCACGCAGGATATGAAAAAAGCAACTGCAAAGAAATGATGTCAGGGTTTTGCTTCTTCTGATAACAGCCAAATTGTAAACACAGCTATAAGCATCAGGAAAAAGAAACTGAGAACTTTCGGATGGAAGAATGTTGCGCCTATATTGTGAGAGACAGATGCTGTTGCTGTTCCGTTAACTGATGTCATATTTCCTCCACCAGTGTAAGCCAAAAGGCTGCTTCCGTAGACAGATGCAAATGAACCCAGGAAGATTATGATTGCAAGTATAAGTATCCAGTAGAACGCCGTTCCCTCCTTTCCGACAACTGCCTGTGAAAGCCAGTCGTCTTGCACGCCAAACATCTTGTAAATAAGGAATAGCAGGAACAGAAATATCATTACCACAACAAAAGCAGGCGCCAGTGTGTCTATTAGCTTTATGACATTCGGCGAAAGCAGGGTTATCACAGCAAGGCACAGTGAGAGTATGGCTCTGATTCCTGCCCTTCCCTCACCAAAAAACTTAAACGCCTCCATGACAGCATAGGCAACCACAAATACAAAAAGAAAAGAGAAAACAGTAGAGATGTTCTGTACAAGCCCTATGTCAAGAAATGTTGCCATTTTTTATGATTATATGTTTTATGGTTTCTTGGCCAACTTCGACAGTTCTTCGAAAAGGCCTCCTTTTTTCTCGCCAGGCTCTTTTGTTATGAAGCCTATCAGCACGAAAAATACGATTACAATTACTATTAACGCCTGCGAGCTCGGGTCATCAAGGAAGTAAAGCCAGTTTGGCAGGTTTTCCAAATAGCCTGCTGCCCTTACAAATACGAAGACGACGAAAAGCATTGCGAGACCTATCATCCAGCCTGTTGCCTTGCTTTCTGCAAAGTTTGTCCCGCCCCATAGGCCGAGCAAAAGCAAGAGCATAACAACTGCGATTATGCCTACTGAAATGTTTGGCAGCGCGTTATTGATTATGTTTACGACATCCGCCTGATCTGGATATACTCTAGTAACATGCGGGATGACTACTGCAAGCCCCATCACAAGCGCGACTATTACGTGAATATTTTTCTTGTCCTTGCCAAACAGCTCTGTTTTCTGCATCACTGCAAAAACAAGCGTGAAAACTAGCAAAAAGGGCAGAAGAACATCTGCCACTCCGACCTGCTCAAGATAAATAATTGCGTCCTGAAAGTTAACCATGTTTTATCACCTATTTCTTTTCCTCCTTTTTCGGACTTTTTGTCACGAACCACATAAAGCCCACAACAATAATTGCCAGGATTATTACGCCCATCATATTTCCTGACCAGTTTGATGAAACATAATTGAAAATCGCATCAAGCCACGACTGGCCTGAGTCTGTCTTTATGGCATGCAGGAATATTGCAGCTATTGCGATGAACATGAAAAATGAGAAGAATATCATCCATGGGTCTTTCCAGCTGAATTTTGTCTCTTCTGTGCCAAGGAAGACGCCGACAAGCATCAGGAAAGAAACTGCCAAAAGCAGCAGCAAAACAATGTTCGCCATTGTTTCATTTACAATTGCAACTAATTTTGTGGAGCCGATAACCAAAAATGCGATTACAAAAGCTACCATTGAATTAAGGTTCTTTTTTGTAATCTTCTTTTCAGCGTCCTCAAAACCCAGAACCCTTGTCTTTTCAAGTATTGCAAAAACAATTGAGAAAACAAGCAGGAACGGCAGAATAACATCATACATGCCAAGCTGGTTAAAAAACTCTATAACACCTCTAAACGTAGTTGCCATATGGTGGTTTTAACTATATTCTATATATAAATGTTGCGTTTTTAGAAAAGTTTATAATAATCATTTCCAAAGGGAGTTTTATGGAAGAAATAGAGCTTAAGAAGGAAAATGAGTTTATGTGGAGCATGCCTAAAAAAGGGCAGATGGCTGTGCCTGCAAAGGTCTATGCTTCTGAAAAACTCATTAGCAAGATAAAGGAAGACAAGACACTAATGCAGTTGAGAAATGTAGCCTGCCTGAAAGGGATAATAAAGCATGCGTTGGTTATGCCTGATGCGCACGAAGGTTATGGTTTCCCAATTGGCGGGGTTGCAGCGTTTGACATGCACGATGGAATCATATCTCCCGGCGGGGTTGGCTATGACATAAACTGCGGAGTCAGGCTGCTCAGGACAGACTGGAGCGTGAATGATATTCTTAGCAAAAGAAAAGAGCTTCTTGACGAAATTTTCAAGGAAGTTCCTGCGGGCGTCGGAAAAGGCGGAATCACAAAACTGCCGAAAAACGTTCTAATGGAAGTGCTTTCAAAAGGCTCTAAATGGGCGCTTGACAATGGATATGGAGCAAAAGAAGATTTGGAAAGGACAGAGGAGAACGGATGCATGGCAGTAGCAAATCCTCATTTTATCTCAAATACTGCGCTTGCAAGGGGAATGCCCCAGCTTGGAACTCTTGGAAGCGGAAATCATTTTCTTGAAATACAGAAGGTTGACAAGATTTTCAACAAAGAAATTGCTGAAAAATTCGGGATTCAGAAAGAAGGGCAGGTTACGGTAATGATTCACTGCGGAAGCAGAGGATTGGGGCATCAGGTTGCTTCTGATTACATAAAAAAAATGGAAGACAAATACGGCTACAAGGATTTGCCTGACCGCGAGCTTGTCAATGCGCCTATCCAGTCAGAGCTTGGGCAGGAATATTATGGCGCGATGTGCTGTGCAATAAATTATGCATTTGCAAACAGGCAAATGATTTGCCATTGGACTCGTGATGTTTTAAAGAAGGTTATGGGAACAAGCGACGGAGTGAATCAGGTTTATGATGTCTGCCACAATCTTGCAAAGTTTGAGAAGCATCTGATTGACGGCAAAGAGGAAAAGGTCTGCGTGCACAGAAAAGGCGCTACGCGTTCATTCGGTCCCGGAAGAGAGGAAATTCCAGAGATTTACAGGAATGTCGGGCAGCCGGTGATAATCCCCGGAAGCATGGGGACTGCATCTTATCTTATGGTTGGGACAAAGACAGCAGAAGAGGTTTCTTTTGGAAGCACTGCGCACGGCGCAGGAAGGGTTATGAGCAGGATGGCTGCGTTGAGGCAGTTCAGCGGCGAGCAGATAAAGCATTCGCTGGAAGGAAAAGGCATTGAGCTGAAATCAAATTCATGGAAAGGCGTTGCAGAGGAAGCGCCTGAGGTCTACAAGGACATAGATGAAGTTGCAAGAGTTTCTAACGGCTTAGGAATAGGGAATCTTGTTGCAAGGCTAGTTCCGATTGGTGTTATGAAGGGCTGATTATTTCTTGCTTACTTTTTCTTCTCTTAGAATAAATTTCGCAATCATGAAAACGACGAATGCGATTATTATGAAGTTTATCAGATCGCCAAGAAATGGGCCCCAGCTAATTTTGAACGGCCCAAGCACCAGAACAGCTGTCTTCCATGCTCCGCCGGGCATGAATGGAGTTATGAGCGGCATTATTATGTTGTCAACAAGTGATTTTATCATGGCAGTGGAAGCAAGGCCTATCACAAAGCCAATTGCAAGCGCAACCACCTTGTATTCCTGCAGGAACTCGAAAAATTCCCTCATGAGCTTTTTCATTTCTTCCCCCAATCAATCATTGTCCCGTTTCTTTTTGCATCATCTATTGTGAAGCCGGAAGGGTATCTTTTTTTCAGTTTCTCAATGTTCTCGTTCAAAACTTCCTGCATGTTCCAGCCGAAGAAATTGCAGATCATCGCAGCATACCACAATGCATCGCCAATGTTCTCCCTTATACCTGATTTCTGGTCGTTGTCGTGCGCAAATGTCTTCTTTATGCATGATGCGACATCGCCTGCTTCGCCTGCAATTCCCAGGCCCCAGGTAAGAATCTCCTTTTCAGGCGTTTCAAATTTCTTTGCAGTTGCACTGCACAGCTCCTGATATTCCTTTAAGTCCCCCATAGGCTTTGGGAGATAATAAGTATTTATTAACTTTTCTATATCCCAAATGCGTCAGAGAACTCCCTGACTTTCTTGTAGTTCTCAATGAAAGAGAAGCCCTTGTCAGTCAGCTGGAAGACTTTTTTGTTTTTTAATGTATTCTCCACAATCAATTCCTTGTTTTTTAGGTAATCGAGATAGGAATTCATCCGATTATGCGAGAGATTTGACTTGTAAAGCAGGTGAGTCGGCTTGATTCTGCCGCCTTTATCCTGAATTGCCCTTAGCATATCGTTTACGATTTCCAGTTTTGTTCTTCTTTCTTGCATTTAGTAGGCACCTGATTATGACATAAAATAAAATCGCAAATCCAACCAGCTGGATTATGTTGCTTATGTTATACATTATGTTGCTGTAGTTGATAAAGAGGAGAAGCGCGTGTGCAATCAGCATGAAAACAAATGAAATGAAGACCAAAAAGCTCAATGTTGTTTTTTTGCTGCAGTAATTTGAAAAGAAGCTTGGCACCACAAAAAGAAGTGCAAGCGTTGTAATAAGGTGGAAAAGAAGCGCATTATCATAGGACAGGATGAAAGATATTATGACTGTCAGGAAAACGAAAAGCGCTGCCTTGTTGTTTATGTTAAGCGAAAGAATCGCCAGGACAATGTAGCCGATTGTGATTAACAGTGAATAGACAAAATAGCCCCTGTTGAAGGCGTTGAACAGGTTTGTAAGGTTTGTCTGGAAAAGCAACACCAGGTTTGTAGCCAAAAGAACGAGGAAGCTTGCGCCGATGACACTGAATGATATTGCAAAATACTTGTGCCTTTTTTCAGATGTCAGCTTGTATGCCTTGTAGCCCATAAATGCAACTAGGAAAGAGGCAAGCATTGAAACTGTCTCTGTAACAAAGTCGAATATGGATAAACTGACTTGCATATGTGTTAGTTCTTGTTTTTAGTTTTTAAATCTTATGGACTATTGATAGGTATTTCCCTTTCATAATGTATTTATTGGTGGCGGTCATAATAGGTTGTATGAGAATCGTCCGATTATTCGCCAAAAAAACGCCATTGTCAGAAATTGACCAAAGCAAAAAAAACAAGGAGGTGGTGATACGCAAATAACACCTAGAATGTCTGCCCAAGGCCAGCCCTCCGGGGCTGGTCATATTTCTATTATCTTCCCTGCCTTGCCAACATTTATCACTTTTGTCTTGCCCACTTTTTCCTCTATGCCAGCTGCCTCGTGGACATGCGAGCACAGCAGGATGTCTGGCTGGAACTCGTCTATTGCCTTTTTCACTCCTTTGCTTCCTGGGAAGAACTGCGTGAATTTCTCCATGACTGTTTCTGACGGATGAACATGAGTTACCATTATCTTCTTTTTGTAATTCTTTATGTTTTCAAATCCTTTTTTCAATGCGTTAAAGATTTCGCTTTCAGACAATTGGAACAAACCTATATTCGCGCCTCCGCAGCCGAACAATCCAATGTCCCCGCATTTGATTGAGTAGCCGTGAAGGTTTGTGACGTCGTAAAGCTCTGCAAGGAAATCAGCTGTTGCAATTGTCTCGTGATTGCCTGGTATGAGGATGACTTTCTTGCCTTTCTTGACAAACGGGCCAACAATGCCTTCTGTGCTCTGCTCTGCAAATGTCAAATCACCGCAGAGTATGACTAGGTCTACATTTTCCTTCTCTGCCCTGTCAGCCAGCTTATTTGCCTGACCTGTGTCCCCGTGTATGTCTCCTGCTGCTAGGATTTTCATAGGTTAACTGTAGATGATATAGTTTAAAAATATGATTATTTTCCATATTATAATTAATTCAACGCCATTTAACCTCAATCCATACACTCCCACTGGACATCCCTTGTCGTGGCGTATTTAAACCAAACAGACCTAGTTTATTCTGAAAGAGGTGATTAAAATGAATGCAGAAACAAGAAGGTTCATCACAAAGGAAGTGTACGGCGTGCCTGAAATCACAGGCAGTTTTCAATGCAAGATACACGAGCTTTTTTACACTCAGACAAGAGCACTTACTCTGAAAACAGCAGGTGCAAAATGACGCAAATCACGATTTGCGGACATTTTAACTCACGAGGTTCGTTAAAATGAGAATCAAGCTAAGGTGTTTCAAAAAGCGCTAGCACAAACGCCTCCCAAAGCCAGCGGTAGCTTTAAAAAAGCTACCGTTCTCTTTCTATTTTATGAAGATTTACAATGGACTTGAGGAAAAAGGAGAGATAATGTTTGAGATTGAATGCGGCGCTGTCTTCATCTACCCAACAGACACAATCTACGGCATCGGATGCAATGCAATGGACTCCAAGGCAGTCAAAAGAATAAGAAGAATAAAGAAAAGCAAAAAGCCGTTTTCAGTCATTGCTCCGGGAAAGAAATGGATTGAGAACAACTGCGTTATTGAAAAGCAGCATCTGAAATACCTGAAAAAACTGCCTGGAAAATACACTCTGATTTTAAAATTAAAAAACAAGGACGCAATTGCAAGAGAGGTTTCAACAAAGACAGTTGGCGTGAGAATCCCAAAAAACGAATTCTCAAAGCTTGTTGAAGAGCTTGGATTCCCTGTTGTCACAACAAGCGTTAATGAAACAGGCAAGAAATTCCTGACAAACCTAAAAAATCTGGATAAAAAAATCGAAAGGCAGGTTGATTTTGCAGTTGATGCCGGCGCAATCAAGGGAAAGCCGTCCACAATAATTGATTTGACACAGAAAAAGCCGAGAATAATAAGATAAATCTGTAACAAAATCAATAATAATGGCTCGTGGCTGTGCCAAATGATGATTTCGTATTTTTTAGTCTCTCTTAACTATTCTGCGAGAACTTTTAAGTATTTTAAATTTGAAAATTTTCCTTATTTTAATTGTGGTTCATAAATCTTAATTTTTGACATTTCTTCAAGCTCGAGCCGAAAACATTATATAGATAAAATAATGTATCTTTTTTATGAATGTAGAAGTTAAAGAAGTAAAGAATAAAGGAAAGGGAATTTTTGCTTTGAAAGATTTTAAGAAAGGAGAACATATTCTCAATATTACAGGAGAGATTATTGAAACAGAAAATCCTTCAGATTATCCTGAAGAGATTACAGAACATTGGGGACCTCTAGGCAAAAAAGGCAAAAAATATAGATTTATTAAACCTGAGTCCCCTTGGATGTATATGAATCATTCCTGTGATGCAAACGCAGGGATAATCAATGACAGAGAATTAATTGCTTCCAAAGGTATCAAAAAAGGAGAAGAAATAACAACAGATTACTCTGCTTTAGATATTGAATCTCTCACTCAAGGGAAGAAGCAATTAATGATGGAATGCAAATGTGGAAGCAAAAATTGCCGAAAAGTTATTACAACATTTGATAAATTAAATAAAAAAGACCAGGAAAGATTAAAGCGCTTTCTTAGTCCATACTTAAGGAAAAAGTATCTGGGCTCAAAGAAAAATTAAGTATAACTCCTATTATTGTGTTTAAAACTCAGTCAATCTCTTGTCAGCGCCGTATTTTATTATTGTTGTGTTTCCCTCTGAACCGCCTGTCACTCTTTCCGACGCTATGAACTTGTTCTCTGCGAGCTTCGCTATCTTCCGCTGAAATGATTTGTAAGCCATTTTTCCGCCTTTTTCCTGGTAAATCTTGTAAAGCTCGCCTATTTTTCTGCCTGAATTGTCCTTCACAATCTTAAGAATGTCATTTGACTCCTCATCAAGCTCGTCCTTTTTCTTTATTGAAAAATCGCTCAGCTTGTTTATTGCCTTTTTCGCGTGCTTTTCCTCTATTGTCTTTGATGCAGAGTCCTCTGCAGAAAGCCCTGCCTCCCTCAGAAGGTAAAGCCCGATTCTTATGTCGCCAATCTCAAATGTCTTTTTTGAAATCATGTCAAGCGCCTTCTGCTCAAGAACATTCGGCGCAAATGCGTAGCCTGCACGCTCTTTCAGAATCCCATTTGTCTCTGTCTCATTGTAAGGCTTGAACTCAAGAGTCTCAGGCACAAGCCTTGATTTTATCCGGTTGTCAATTTCATCAATGAATGTCTTGTAATTTGTTATCAGGAAAATGCTTTTCCTGAAAATCTCCTCAAGAATTGTGTAAATGAAGTCAAACTCCTCTGCCTTGTCTATCTCGTCAAAGACAAAAACAGCCGATTTCTTGTTAAGAATATTCTTGATGACTTCAAAAAGCTCCTCTGTCCTCTTGTTCTGCGTGAACTTGTATCCAAGAATGCTGCAGATTTCAAGCACAACCTTGTAAGTTGTGTTCTTTTGCCAGCAATTTATGTAAATAGGTATGACCTCATCTGTCTCTTCCTCAAGCTCCTTAAGAACGTGCATGCAGGCAACTGTCTTTCCAACACCTGGAGGACCATGAATTATGGTATTTCTTCCGTTCCTGTTTTCAAGCAGAGGCTTTATCCTGCTTGCAATGTAATGCTGCTGACTCTCCCTGTATGGGATGAGTTTTGGCACAAATGTGTAGTCCAGCGCCAATTCATTCAAAAACAGCGATTCAGACCCCCCAAGCATATTCCTGAAAATACCCATAGAAAACAATAAAGAACGCTATTTTTTAAATGTTTTTATTGCAGAATGGGTATGTTTTTCTTCCTATATAAAGAAGCTGAATTAATTGGAGAGGGTGTAGTATCTTCAGGAAAATACGCCTCAGACACCAGAGGTTCAAAATACCCCAACAAAATCTCAAGGTTAACGCCGTTATCTTCTTTCTCCCATCGGGGATTTCCGCCGAAAGTTGTCCAGAATTTGTAATCTTTTGTGCCACATCTTGTTGGATGATACCCCAGCGACAGCGAATATATGCCTCCAACATATGTCGGATGCATCCATCCCTTTTCTACATTAAATGTATCAATCTTGTTAAATTCTAGGTCCCACCTGCATCTGACACTGGACACTATTGCATTTTTTTTAAATGGGCAAATATAAATTCCCTGGCCAAAAGATCTTGCTGCAATTGGCGACTCAAATGGCGGCTTTCCATTAATCCACAGGTCAACTGGCAGACTCCTCATCACATTCATGAATGCCTTTTCGTCAAAATATAGGTATTCCCCGTCTGGCCGTGTTATAATTGTTGCGTATTTCAATGGGTTGCTCTTGACACAATTGAACTGCTCCTCCACCTTATCTGCTTCTTTACCCAATTCCTCAGTAATAGGGTCTGAATCAATGTCTTTGTTTAGTTGCTTGGTTGTCAATGCTGCTGCCATCAATGTATCCAGCCTTTGATTATGCTCGCACATGTTTGCCAGATTCACTAATTTATCTGGAATCTTTGTTATCTTCCAATGCGGGTTTCCCATGCATGAATAATGGGCAGAAAAATTTAATAACCTTTCGTTGAAGAATGTTGACACTAACTAGCAAATATTTATATATTTATATCCTATACTAAATGCCATGCCGACCATAGAAAACCTGATTAAGAAAGTAAAGGAGTATAGCCCTTCTGTAAATGAAGCGCTGATAAGGAAGGCTTATGAGGTTGCTGAAAAGGCCCACAGAAATGAAAGAAGGGCATCTGGCGAGCCATTCATAATCCACCCGCTCTCTGTTGCAGAATCGCTTGCTGAGTTCAAGATGGACGAAGCCTCCATCTGCGCAGCGCTTCTTCACGATGTTGTTGAGGACACGCCCGAATCAATTGACAGGATTAAAAGCGAGTTTGGCGATGAGATTGCGATGCTTGTTGACGGCGTCACAAAAATAACAACATTGAAGTCAAAGAGCAGGGAGGAGTACCAGACAGAATCACTGAGGAAGATGCTTTTTGCGACTGCAAAGGACATCAGGGTCATAATAATAAAACTTCTGGACAAGCTTCACAACATGAAAACCCTTGAATTCCTGCCGAAGGAAAAGCAGCTGAGGATTTCAAAGGAAGTCATGGATGTTTACGCACCGATTGCCTACAGACTTGGAATTGAAAAGATAAAAAACCAGCTGGAAGACCTGGCATTCAAGTATCTCGAGCCTGAAAAATTTAATGAAATTGAGGAAAAGATAAAGAAAAACAAGAGAGCAAGGGAAGAGCAGATAGAAAAGCTGAGGGAGTTTCTTGAAGACACATTAAAGGAGCATAAAATACCCTGCAAGGTTGTCGGAAGGCTGAAAAATATTTACTCAATCTACAAAAAGATGGTGAGGAAGGAAAGAACATTTGAGGAGATATTTGATGTTGTTGCATTAAGGGTTGTGACTGACACGCCAGACAACTGCTACAAGGTAATTGGAATCATCCACGGCATGTGGAAGCCGATTCCAAGAAGGTTCAAGGACTTCATTGCAATGCCGAAAGTCAACATGTACCAGTCATTGCACGATGTTGTCATAGGCGAAGGCGGAACAATAATTGAGATACAGGTAAGGACAGAGGAGATGGACAAGCTGGCAGAGGAAGGGATTGCTGCCCACTGGAAATACAAGGGGCTTGAAACAGACAAGAAATTTGACAAAAAGCTGAGCTGGCTGAAGGAGATAATGGACTGGCAGCAGGACGCCTCTGCAAAAGAATTTGTTGAATCACTAGAAATAGATTTTTTCAAGGATGAGATTTATGTTTTCACGCCAAAAGGCGACGTGATAGAGCTGCCAAAGGGCTCCACGCCGATTGATTTTGCATATTCAATACATTCAGGCATAGGCGACCACTCCATCGGCGCAAAGGTAAACGGCACTTTTGTGAGCCTGAGGCATGAATTAAGGACAGGCGATGTTGTTGAGATAATGACTTCAAAGACGCAGAAGCCGAGCGTAGGCTGGATGAAAATCGTGAAAACAGCAAAAGCGCTGAGCAAAATCAAGAAGTATCTTTATGAGGAGGAAAAACTGCCCACAAGAGGAGCAAAAAAGATAGAAAGACAGGATCTGCCTGTTTCAGGAGGGCAGGGCATACTGCTTATTGAGGGTGTCAAGAATCCAAAAATAAAGCTTGCAAAATGCTGCAACCCTCTCCCTGGACAGGAAATTATCGGCTATGCTGATAAAATAAGAGGAGTTGTGATACATAAGGCAGACTGTAGTAATTCCAAATTAAAAGACACGCAGAAGAGAAAGGTAAAGGTGCACTGGAAAAGCGACTTCAGCGCATTTATCGAGCTGAAAGTGGAGGCGCTTGACAGGGTTGGCCTGCTCGCTGACATCCTCAACACAATTGCTGCGACAGGAACAAATCTTGATACTGCAAACGCGAAAATGCTTGGCAAGGACATGTCAGAGTGCACATTCAAGATAAAAGTTGAGGATTTGGATCACATAAGAAATCTTATAGAAAGAATAAAAAAATTAAAGGATATAAAGAAAATCTATATTGGAAAGCTTGGCGTTTAGTGCCTTGCCTCGAATTCTGCAACGCATTTGTCAGAGCAGAACCTACGCATCTTTCCCTTTATAATTTTCTCAATTGGATTCTTCCCTGGTGTCTTCTTGCAGTTGTCGCAAACAGCTTCCTCTCCTGTTTCCCCCTCTGAAAATCCTGCTTCCCAGGAGTCTATTTCGTCACCTTCGACAAGCTTTTCCCTTCCCTCTTCTGTGTAAACATCCTCTTCTTTCTCGCCTGTCTCCATCTCGAATTCAAGCTCATCAGAGCTTTCCTCGTGCTCCTCTGGCTCATCCTCGAAGCTGTCTTTCTTTGACTCATCCTCTTCGTCATCCCTTTTCATTTTTTCCCTCCTATGACCTTGATTCCGCCCATGTAAGGCAGCAGAACCTTTGGAACAGTTACTGTGCCGTCCTTGTTCTGGTAATTTTCCAGGACCGCCCTCATGGCCCTTGATGTTGCAATTCCCGTATTGTTTAAAGTATGAACATGCTCTCTCTCGCCATTCTTCTTTTGATAGCGGACATTAAGCCTTACTGCCTGGTAAGATGTGCAGTTTGAATTTGAGCCAACTTCGCAGTATTTCTTCTCCCTTGGAAACCATGCTTCAATATCATATTTTTTGGCAGCGACAATACCTATGTCTCCTGTGCAGATATTCACAACTCTGTACGGAATTCCAAGAAGCTTGTACATTTCCTCTGAATTTTTCTGCAGTTCCTCATGAATTTTCCATGAATCCTCTGGCTTGCAGAAAACAAACTGCTCCACTTTATTGAACTGGTGCATCCTGAAAAATCCCCTTGTGTCAACGCCGTGGCTTCCGATTTCCTTCCTAAAGCATGGGCTTACACCGACGTATTTCAAAGGAAGGTCTTTTTCCTCAAAAATCTCATTCATGTGCATCGCGCCTATCGGATGCTCTGATGTCGCAATCATGTACATGTCCTCCTTATCTATTTTATACATGACATTTTCAAAATCCTCCAAAGAAGTCACGCCTTCGTAAGCTTTTCTTGAAAGCATCAGCGGCGGTTCTACAAGGATAAATCCTTTTTTTCTTAGGAAATCGATTGCAAATCTCTGGAGCGCGAGGTCAAGCATCGCCAGCCCCTCTTTTATGTAAACGAATCCAGCGCCTGCTGTTTTTGTCGCCCTTTTGAAATCAGCGACGCCAAGCTCCTCTGCAAGTTCGCCGTGCGGTTTCAGCTCAAAATTAAATTTTGGAATTTTCCCAGATTTCCTTACTTCGACATTATCCCCTGAATCTTTTCCAAAAGGAACAGACTTGTGAAGAACATTTGGCAGGCGCATCCTGTAATAAAGAATTTTTTCTTCAATAAGCTTGATATTCTTCTCAATTTCATCTATTTTTCCGGGAATTCCCTGCGCTTCCTTCACTTCATTTGAAGCATCTTTTCCTAATTTTTTCAGCTGGTTGATTTTAAGGGAAATATCGTTTCTTTTCTGCCTTAGCTTGTCAGATTCTGTCTTTAGCTTTCTCCATTCCTCATCTTTTTTTAGAACATCATTTAGCCATTTCAGCTTCTCTTCGTCTTTCCTCTTCTTCAGGTCCGCCTTAATCAATTCAGGATTTTCCCTGATAAAATTTATGTCAAGCATATCTGAACTTATCAAATCGGGGTTTATAAAATTTTGGGTAAAAGTTTATAAAATACCTTTATTTTGCATATAGTATGCTTAATTCAAATGATTTCGAAGAAATGAGGGATGAAATCTCAAAGTTTGATGAGCAGCGTGATTCGCTTATCAAGGATTCGAGAAAAGTAGTAAAGCTTTCAAAGCAGATAATTTACGGCATTCATAGGGGAGAAAATGTTGACAGGCTTGTTTCTGAAATAAAAAAGGAGCTTTCAAGCCTGAAGGCGCTCACGAAAAATCATCCGGAGCTTTATTATTCACCAACGTATAAGATGGCTGTCCAGGAGTTTGTTGAGGCGCTTGCGTACTATCATTTTGTTAAGGATAACAAGATACCAACGCACAGGGAGCTTGACGTTGATTCCGAAGGATATCTGCTCGGCATCTGCGACCTGACAGGCGAGCTTGTGAGGAAAGCAATTGATTCAGTAATAAAAGGGAACGCTGAAGATGCGCTGAAAATAAAAGACCTGGTTTTTGACATTTACGGCGAATTCCTGAAGTTTGATTTCAGGAACGGAATTCTTAGAAAGAAGTTTGACGGGATAAAATACGACCTAAAAAAGCTGGAAGAGCTTGCGTTGAACCTGAAGCTGAAGAGATAAATAGGTATTGGAGAAATAATTTTCAATATCGTAAATAATTATGTTTATATATTTCTTTAGAAAAAGAACAGTTATGCGCAGAACACACACTTGCGGAGAACTGACAAAAAATGAGATTGGAAGCAAGGTAGTTCTAGATGGCTGGGTCCATGTAAGGCGCGACCATGGCGGGCTGACTTTCATTGATTTAAGGGACCGGTACGGATTTACGCAGATTGTTTTTGACCCAAAGACATCGAAACAGGCGCACGAGCTTGCATACAATTTGAGAAGGGAAGACGTAATTGAGATTGAAGGTGTTGTCAGGCAGAGGCCAGAGGGTACAGAAAACCCGAAAATGATAACTGGCGATGTTGAAATTTCAGTTTCAAAGCTTGAAATCCTTAACAAATCAGAAACCCCTCCCTTAGAAGTTGATGACAGAGTTGTTGCAAATGATGATGCAAGATTAAAATTCCGCTACTTGGATTTGAGAAGGCCTATGATGCAGAAGCATCTGCTGATAAGACACAAGGCAATGCAGGCAACAAGGGAGTATCTTAATTCAAAAGGATTTCTTGAAATAGAAACTCCATTATTGGTCAGGAACACGCCAGAGGGCGCCAGAGATTTTTTGGTTCCAAGCAGGATTAATCCTGGAAAAACATATTCTCTGCCGCAGAGCCCGCAGCTTTACAAGCAGCTGCTTATGGTCGGCGGCTGTGACAGATATTACCAGCTTGCGCGCTGCCTAAGAGATGAGGATTTGAGGGTTGACAGACAGCTTGAATTCACGCAGATAGATTTGGAGATGAGTTTCATAAATGAATTTGACATTTACGAATTGGCAGATGCCTTGATGAAGCACATTTTCAAGAAAACAATTGATGTTGATTTGAAAATTCCATTCCCAAGAATTCCCTACAAAGAAGCAATGGAAAAATACGGCTGTGACAAGCCGGATTTAAGGTTTGGAATGGAATTGTTTAATGTAACTGACACACTTAAAAAATCTGAGTTTGAGATTTTCAAGAAAGCAGAGATGATTAAAGGATTATGTGTGAAAAAATGCTCATTTACAAGAAAAGAGCTTGACCATCTGATTAATACTGTCAAGCCGTACGGCGCAAAAGGGCTTGTCTCGATAAAAATTGAGAAAGGAGAAATGGAATCATCTGTAACCAAGTACATGAACACGGGCATTCAGTCTGAACTGAAGAAGAAATCAGGCGCTGGCGACGGCGACGTAATATTCCTGGTTGCTGACAAACCAAATGTTGTAAATGCCTCGCTTGCTGCTTTAAGAAATCATTTTGGCAAGGAACTGAAGCTCTACAATGAAAAAGATTTCAAATTCTGCTGGGTTGTTGACTATCCAATGTTCGGCTGGAACGAAGAAGAGGAAAAATGGGAGCCAATGCACCACGTCTTCACAATGCCAAAGCCAGAGCATATTGCCCTGCTCGACAAGGACCCTTCGAAAGTGCTAGGCCAGCTTTACGACCTTGTGCTCAACGGGATTGAGATTGCCTCTGGCTCAATAAGAATTCACCGCCCAGATATACAGGAAAAGGTCCTGAGCATAATTGGCATTTCAAAAGAGGAGGCAAATGAGAAATTCGGATTCCTGATGGAGGCATTCAAGTACGGCGCTCCACCTCACGGCGGGGTTGCACCAGGATTCGACAGGTTGGTTGCCCTGATGTGCGGCTTCAACGATATCAGGGAAGTTATCGCATTCCCGAAGACAAAGGCAGGTGAATGCCCAATGGACGGCTGTCCTTCTGTGCCAGATGCCAATCTTTTGAAGGAACTGCACATGAAGTTTGATGTTGGAAAAAAATAAAATCATAATTCTGTAGAAGGGCTTGAAAATGAAATTAATAATATTTGACATGGACGGTGTTATCTTTGAGCACATTAATTTCTGGCTGGAACTGCACAAAGCATACGGAACTTATGAAGAGGGCGCTGAATTAACAGAAAGGTATGTCAAGACAGATTACCAGAAGCTTGTTGACGAAGTTGTTGGCAGGCTGTGGAAAGGGAAGCCTGCAAAACCTTATTTTGATTTGATTAAAAAAATAAAATACCTGCCAGATGTAAAGGAAACTGCAAAAGAGCTGAAGAAAGAAGGATATAAAATTGCAATAATCTCGGCAGGGCCAAAGGAGCTGGCAGAAATGGCAAAGGAAGAATTAGGGCTAGATTACATTTACACAAATGAATTGCTGATTAAAAACAACAAAATTGTCGGAAGCAGGGACATAAAGCATTGGCCAATCCGCTTCGGCAACAAGGCAGAAGCGCTGAGGGAGCTTTGCAGGAAGCATAACATTGACTTGAAAGATGTAATTGTTGTGGGGCATGATGAAGCAGATGTAAAAATGGCAAAATCAGCGGGGTTTGCAATAGCATTAAATCCCAGGTCAGATGAACTTGTCAAGTATTCAAACAAGGTTGTCAGGGGCAGCATTAAAAATATTCTTAAGGCAATTGAGGAGTTTGAGAAAACAAACTCAACAAGGCGTATGCCATAATCTTTATAAATAAAACAGCTTTCTAAATACCTATGAAAGTTGACGATGCGCTGATAAAAAGGGTTGCTGCAAACGCAAGGCTTAACCTTAGTGGCAATGAAATAAGGGAGTTCATCCCGCAGTTCAAGGAGATAATTGATTATTTCTCGAAGCTTGATGAAGTTGACACAAAAAACACAAAACCAAGCTTCCAGCCTGTTGAAGTGAAGAATGCATTAAGGGAAGACAAGCCAAAGCCTTCATTGACGCAGGAAGAAGCGCTGAAAAACGCGCAGAACAAGAAGGACGGATATTTCAAGGGGCCGAGGGCTGTCTAAAATGCCGATTCCAAAACTAAGAGAAATGCTTGACATGAACAGGGGGACAATTCTTGAATCATCAGGCATACTTCTTGTGCTGCTTGCTGTGATTTTCAATAGACTGGGCTACATTTACCTAAACCTAGTTGGAATTGCTGGGATTGTTCTGCAGTTCATGGCCCTAAGCTGGGAGTATAAAACAGAGGTTGACCTTTCATCTAAGAAAACGCAGTTTGTGATATTCTTCCTTGTATCAATAATAATTTTAGCAGTAACAAACCTGATCAAGATAAGTTTATGAAAATAAAAGAATTTGTCAATGAAGTGAAAAAAGGGGATGTATCTGTAGAAGAAAATACAGAAAAAATCCTGAAGGAAGCTGAAAAAGTAAATTCAGAATACAAATATTTCAACATCATCTCAAAAGAGCTTGCGCTGAAGCAGGCGAGAGAGCTTGACAAGAAAATAAAATTAAGCAAGGCAAAGGGAAGGTTGCTTGGAGTTCCTATTTCTGTGAAAGACTGCATCTGCGTAAAGGATGTTGAATCAAGGGCAGGCTCAAAAATACTTGAAGGATACCTGCCTGTGTTCAATGCAACCGCTGTCCAAAAAGCAATTGATGAAGGCGCAATAATAATTGGAAAGACTGCACAGGATGAATTCGGCTTTGGGAGCTTTTCAGCAAATGTTGGCCTGGGCTTCAACAGGCCTCTGAATCCGTTTGACAAAACAAGAGCCTGCGGCGGAAGCTCTGGCGGAGCAGCTGGCTGGACCCAGAAGGCAAAAAACATTCAAATCTCATTGGGCCAGTCAACAGGCGGCTCAATTGCCTGCCCTGCATCATTCTGCGGAGTTGCTGGCTTGACTCCGACATACGGATTAGTTTCAAGATATGGGCTGATTGACTATGCCAATTCACTTGACAAAATAGGATCGATTGCAAAGACAGTTGAAGATGCTGAGCTGATGCTGGATATAATCTCAGGACATGACTCAAAAGATTCAACATCGCTTAAAGAACAGATGCAAAAGCCGTCTGTGAAAAAGATTGCAATAATCAAGGATGGATTCAACGACATTGATGAAAACGTGAAAAAGACTGTGCTGAAAAAGCTTGACTGCGTTGAATATGATGAAATCAGCCTGCCTTTGACAAATAAGTACTGCATTGCAACATATTACCTGCTTGCGACTTCAGAAGCTTCAACAAACCTTGCAAAATACTGCGGGATGAGATACGGCGCATATGACAAGCTTGAAGGAAGCTTTAATGAGTATTTTTCAAGGGTAAGGAGCGAGAATTTCGGAAAAGAGGCAAAGAAAAGAATAATTTTGGGAACATTTGCAAGGATGTCTGGCTTCAGGGACGCTTATTACCTTAAGGCCGCAAGCGTGAGGACAAAGATAATTGAAGAATACAAGAAGATTTTCAAGAAATATGATGTCATTATCTCGCCGACAATGCCAATTCTTCCGCCGAAGTTCGAGGAAATAGAAAAACTAACTCCGCTGCAGAACTACATGATGGATATCCTGACAGCAGGTCCGAATCTTGCTGGCCTGCCGCATCTTTCAATCAATGCCGGATTTGCAAAAGAACTGCCTGTTGGCATGATGCTAATTGCAGACCATCTAAAGGAGAAAAATTTAATTGAACTTGGAAAGAGGTTGGAATGAAGCCGGATGTGATGATAGGAATGGAGGTTCATGTCGAGCTTGACACAGAGTCAAAGCTTTTCTGCGGCTGCTCCACAACAGCAGAGATTCCAAACAGCGCAACCTGCGAAGTTTGCCTCGGCCATCCTGGCTCAAAGCCTGTTGTGAACAAGAAGGCGATTGACTATGCTCTGAAGCTTGCGCTTGCATTGAACTGCAAAATATCCCCTGAACTTATTTTCTCAAGAAAATCATATTTCTACCCAGATATGTCAAAAAATTATCAGATAACACAGTACGAGATTCCGCTTGGCAGGGAAGGAAGCATAAAGATTGGTGAAAAAGAAATTGGTATAATAAGAGTGCATCTTGAAGAAGATCCTGCATCATTGGTGCATAAGGGAAGCATGGAAACATCCCCTTATGTTCTTGTCGACTATAACCGAAGCGGAAGGCCGCTCTGCGAGATTGTGACAAAGCCAGACATAGGTAGCGCAGAGGAAGCGCGCGACTTCATGAAAAGGCTCATAACAATTTTGAAGTACCTGAAGATCTTTGACATCAAAAAATGCATAATAAAGGCAGATGTCAATGTTTCGGTGGCAGAATCGGGAAATACAAAGATTGAAGTAAAGAATGTTTCGGGATTTAAGGAGATAGAAAATGCAGTTAAGTATGAGATTGAAAGGCAGAAAAAAGAAGTGAAGGAAGGTAAAAAAATAAAGCAGGAGACAAGGGGCTGGAACCCTGAAACAGGCGCGACATTCTTCTTAAGAAGCAAGGAGACGGAGGAGGATTACGGCTACATCTTTGACCCTGACCTTGTTGTAATAGACATAACAAAAGAAGTTATTGAAAAGGCGAAAAAAGAAATGCCAGAGCTTCCTTCTGAAAAAGTAAAAAGATTCGTCAAGCTGCACAAGATAAAGCCTGAAGATGCTGAGATTCTGTCAGCTGAAATAATCCTTGCTGACTTGTTTGAGAAGCTTGCAGCAGAGATAAACCCACTTGTTGCAGCCAAATGGCTGAGAAGGGAGCTGCCAAGAATCGCGCATTACAATAAAAAAGAGCTTGAAGATCTTGATGTTGATGAAAAGCACATAATCGAGCTTATTGTGATGGTTGAGAAAGGCGAGATAACAGAGACGGTTGCAAAGAAAATCCTGGAAAAGATGCTTGTAAAGACATTCTCGCCAAAAGACTATGTTAAAAAGGAGAAACTTGGAATGGTTGCAGGCGCTTCTGAGTTAAAGAAGCTGTGTGAGGAAGCTGTGAAAGAAAACCCAACTGTTGTTAATGATTATAAAAAAGGCAAGCTTGAAGCCTTGAATTTCTTGGTCGGGCAGGTTATGAGAAAGACAAAAGGAACTGCAAACCCTGTGGAATTAAAAGAAATAATTAAAAAAATAATAATTTAAAT
>CAIMOB010000026.1 GCA_903842985.1 uncultured archaeon | reverse complement strand
GCAAAATCTTCAAGTCCGACATGTTCTTTTGCAAGATAAACTGCGTGCCCAAGCCCCATAGCTTTTTTCTGGTGGGCATAAAATAACCTGACATTTTCAGACATCAAGCCGCACCTTTGCTGCGCGCTCAGATAATTTTCAAGGGAAAGCTTTTCCATGGCGCTGATTAAGCAGATGTCATTGCATCCCGCTTCGCACGCTTCCCTGATAACAAGGTCGATAACACCAACAATTTTATTGGTATTTGCAGGGTCCGGCACAGTAATCAGTTCTTTTGCATTGCTTTTAGTCCATCTGCCAAATCTTGTCCCTTTTCCTGCTGCAGGAATTACTGCTTTCATAACGCGCTCGGGGGGGAAACATAATTAAAGCTTTCTTTATTTTGGCTTGCGTGGTAAAAAAAGGAAAGTTTTACGTTTTCGAAGGAATTGACGGCTCTGGAAAGTCAACGTGCGCCCGCGGGCTTCACGATTATTTTACATTGCGCAATGAAAACTGCGTCCTGACGGAAGAACCCTACAAACTTGGACTGAGAAATATCATAGAGGCGCTTTTTACTTCAGAGGGCGCACTGATAAAAGACCCGACTGCTGAACTGCTGGTGTTTGCTGCCGACAGAAAATTGCATATTGATGCTGAAATTGCCCCGCATCTTGATATGGGCAGGCACGTAATTTCAGACAGGTATTATCATTCAATGATTTATCAAGTCGTGGGCGGCGCAGACTATGAGTATGGCAAGCTTATTAACAAATTTGCGCGCGTACCAGACATAACATTTGTTTTTGACGTAAAGGTTGATACAGTTCTAAAAAGATTAAATTATAGAAGCGAAACATCCAGATTTGAAAAAGAAAAATTTCTGAAGGAAGTCGCCAGATATTATAACTGGCTGCCAGATGCTTTTCCAGATGAGCGGATAGAATTTATTGATGCTAATAAGCCGCAGGACCAAGTTTTAGAACAAGTTATAAACTTGGTACGCGAAGATTTGAGAGCATGAAGAATTATGTAGAAAAGCGCAAGGCAGATGTTTTTTACAGGAAAGCAAAGGCAGAGAATTACAGGGCGCGTTCAGCATACAAACTAATTGAGCTGCAGGAAAAGTTTCATATTATCAAGAAAAGCGATGTTATTGTAGACTGTGGTGCAGCGCCAGGAAGCTGGTCCCAGGTCGCATTGGAATTTGCAGGCTCTGACGGATTGGTAATAGGAATAGATGTTCTGCCTGTTGCAAAACTTACAAACAGGTTTACTTTTATTCAGGGCGATTTGACAGACGAGGAGATGCCTAAAAAAATAATTAGCGTTTCAAAAAGTATTGATGTTGTAATTTCAGATGCTGCGCCCGAATTTTCAGGTATAAAAACTCTGGACATGGGAAAAGCCCACGACTTGAATCTCGTAGTTCTTGATTTGGCAAAGAAAATTCTGAAGAAGGGAGGGAATTTTGTATGCAAAACATTCCAGAGCAGCGAATTCCAGCGCTTCGTCAGGGAAGTAAAGAAAGTTTTTGCCCAGGTTTATACATTCAAGCCTCAGTCATCACAGAAAAATTCCCCCGAAACATATGTCATCGGATTGAGAAAGAAGTAATGACG
>CAIMOB010000025.1 GCA_903842985.1 uncultured archaeon | reverse complement strand
TTTCTGCATCAAACATAAAGGGAATCTGGAACTTCACGACCGTTGCGCTCAAGGTCCCTATGCATGTCAGGGTTGAAAACGTAAATGTACTCCCTTCACTCTTCAGGCTTTCCCTGCTCATGAAAACAGATGAAAAAGATTGAAGTGAATCCGCGAACGGTTTATAATCTTAATAATAAAAATATTTTTCAGGAGGTATTTTAAATGAAAGGAATTTTCACACTGATAAAAAGTCTTATTCTTCTGCCTGTAAAACTGGTTTTACTTGTCATCACCCTCCCGTTTAAGATTGTCAAGATGGTCTTCAAGGGGCTCGGTTGTTTTACGAAACTCATTTTTAAGCTTTTAAAACTCTTTTCAAATCCGATAGTCCTGATCTTAGGGCTTGGCGGAGCAGCAGCATTTGTTTTCAGCAACGAAGAAAGACGCAAAAAAGTCCTCGGGATGCTGGGATTATAAATTATTTCCAGCCGGGATTACCGGCAAGTTCAAATTCGCATAAATCACGGCCACTTCCATTCACGGGAATGGCCGTGCATATTTATAAAAACCATGAGAAACAATGCCTATTGAAAAGCTCAGGTCACATGGAATCAAAATTACGGATATTGATGAACAGGTACATATTATTCACGGGCTGAACAGGAGCCGGTCGCCTTTTTCCAATTCATTTCTCATAACAGACGAAATCAATCTTTTGCTTGATGTTGGCTGCGGTATAAGCATTATTGAAACTATCCTTGAAAACATCAACATTGATCTGGCAGTCCTTTCGCATTCCCATCCTGACCACACCTCTAGCTCATGGGTTTTAAACCAGGCGGGAATCTTTCTTATCGTGCCGTGTGAAAATGCTGACTCAATCGGAAATACTGACAAACTTGCAAACCGGATGGTGGAAAGCGAACTGTCTGAAACATGGAAAAAGGAGTACCTGCCGGCAACAGGGTATAGGGATTTTACCTTTGCTGGGACATTCTCTGACGGCCATGAATTCAGCACAGGAAAACTCAAGCTCAAAGCTATTTCAACCCCCGGGCATACAAATGACCACTACTGTCTGTGGGAGCCTGAGAAAAAGCTCATATTCGGTTTTGATGTCGACCTGAGCCCGTTCGGTCCCTGGTATGGAAACCCTGAAAGCGATATTGGCCTGTTCATAAAATCAATTGCTAAAATAAAGGCATTACCGTTCGAGACATACATTTCATCACATGCAAGACCCGTCAACAGGGCGCATGCGCTAAGGCGCCTTGAGATCTATGAATCAGTGATCGATTTCAGAGATTGTCTCATTCTTGATTTAATGCAGCTGGAAAGACCTGTCAGGCCAGCGGATATCACCTGGATTTCCCCCATTTACGGGTGCGATTATAAAACCAAGATGGATGAAATCCTCTTTTATGGAGAAACAAATATGATCTCCAAACATCTTCTTAGGCTTGCCGATATGGGCAGGATAACAATTGTGAATGACACCTTTATGAAAAAGGACTGAGCATGCCGGGACTTTATCTGCATACAGGAAACAGTTTAAATAGGCTGGCAGAAAGACTGGCCTGTCTCATTAAAGAAAACCGTACCGGGAATCCTTTTGAGCCAGAGACAATACTTGTTCAGAGCCGAGGCATGCAGCGCTGGGTATCCATGCGCATAGCGGAAAAGCTGGGTGTGATCTCCAACTGCCGCTTCCCCTTCCCTAATACATTTATACATGAGCTTTTCGAGCGCTCGCTAGGATTGAGACCTGACAAAGGATATTCACCTGAATGTCTGACATTCAGGATCATGGGCATTATCGAGACCATGGTGGAAGACGCCTTGTTCGTACAAGTAAGAAAATATATTTCCGATGATAAAAGCTGTCTCAAACTTGTCCAGCTATCCCGGCAGATAGCGGATGCATTTGATCAGTACCTTGTCTTCAGGCCTGAAATCATTCTAGGCTGGGATATCGGAAAACGGTTTTTTGCTGGATGCCCTGAAGAAGTGACCGAGGAATGGCAGGTCACTATCTGGAACAGGATAACCTCAGACCTCGGTGCTCATGTAGTAAGGTTAAGGCAGGATTTTTATTTAAAAATCGCAGCAGGAAAACCTGACGGGCTGCCTGGAC
>CAIMOB010000024.1 GCA_903842985.1 uncultured archaeon | reverse complement strand
GTGTTCGGTGAATTCCCAACGCAGCAGATGTGGTCTGCCTGGTACGGGTCGCTTGCATTGAATGGGAACGGCGCGTCATGCATTATTGGCGGGGTTGTATCTGAGTGCGGAAGGCACTGATAAAATGTCATGTTGACTGTACTGTGTGCTTTTGTGCCGCCTGGATTTTTTTCGACATTTACAAGCAGCATGTATCCTCCTGTATCTGTGAGTGGATTCCCTACCTTTGCTGTGAAGAACTGATTTATTTTTCTTATGTCATTGTAAATGCTGCCTAGGTAACTTAGGTCCTGCGAATCTAGTGGAACTAATGGCATTGGTTTGATTCCTGAGTAGATTGTTCCTCCCTGTGTTCCTTTTTTGACAAGCCCGCCTGGAGTTATTTTATATGCTGGCCAGTCATAGTTCACATTTCCTGGGCTGAAATAATCAATTACTTGCGCATTCAGAAAAAGAGGGTCCTCGAATGAAGTTACGTTCTTTGCAAACTCATCTGCATAATTGTTGGTTGCGAACGCCAAAACCTTGAACTCATCATCCACTAAAATCCTTATTGTCTGGCAGTCGCTCAGGATGTGCTCGTCAACTGCGCAGACAGTAACATTGTGCGGACCTATGTCATAATGCCTTGTTGTATAATTTGCTGCACTTTTAGTTGCAGTAAACAAACCTGAATGCTGCCATTCGTTTTGTGTCAATGGTTCACGCTTTATGCAGCTGAGCGGGTCATTCCTGCAGCCGGGGCCTTCTGTAAATGTCTCATTCCAAGTTCCTTTCCATCCGGAATAAGCATAGGTTATATTGTCATCGTCGGGGTCTGTTGCATTCGGCTTTATTGTTATTGTCTGGTTTTCGATGGCAACAATGTCGTAGCCAACGGGATTTGGGTTTTCGCCGATGTAATCAAGCGCAGGCGGCCTGTTCTGTATTGCAAACTGGAAAGTAAACGGCCCGTTTCTTAGGTTGTTAAAAGCGCTGGAGTCTGTTATCCTGATTATCCTTGCGCCTTCAGGCACAGTTACTGGATCAGCCTGGGCAGTGCAGCCCTGGTTGTCGCATGTTGTCTTTTTTCCTGTCTCAAATATTTCAAGATAAAATTCAGGCTTGTAGTACTTATTTAAGCTCCAGTCTCTTTCGATTGAGAAATTTAAGTCTGTGTTTTCCCTTTCAGAAATGTATCTTGCAAGCTTGTAGACTGGTTTGAGCCTGACAGGCACAAAGCTCTTGAACTGGAGCACCTTGATTACTGGCTCGTAATCCTGTATCTTTATTGTCAGCGGGAATTGCGCCAGGATTTCTATGCCATTGTCCGCCATTGTGAGGTTTACTGAAACGTTCTGCTGGGTTATGGTAAGCGCTGTCCTGAACGCCTCCACTGAAGAGAAATTCACGCACTGGTTGGTGAACTCTGCAATTGATTTCTCCATCTGCGACTGCACGCTTGTCCTTTCAATTCTCTTTTGGCCTTCAGGTGTTGAAATATTTATGCTCGTCGCAGAGATGCGGAGCGGATTCTTGTCTGTCCTGAAAGGGTACTCAATCATCAATATGTCTGTGAGGCACTGCCCTTCCTTGCAGAGGGGTGTTGTGAAATCAGATTCGCCGTACTGCACAATGCGGAGAGCTGGAAAAGCAGTTATGTTATTTTTGAATCCGCAGTATGCCGGCTTCACATTCCATGAAGATATTGGCGGAACTGAATGCACCTGATCACAGTCTTCAGGAGTTATGTTGCAGTCACCTCCTGCTGGCTGTATTGATGTGTTAAAAATTGTGTAAGGCTGAGAGTCTTTCATGTTTGAGCTGCACGGATACATATTATCGTCAAACTCATAATTGCTATTTTTTAGCCACGGATCCTTTTTCCATTTCATAACTGTGTATGAAACATTGTAAGGGATTTCTGCACATATCTTCTGTTCCTGAGTGTTTGGGTCTTTGCAGAATCTCTCTAAATTAATGCCAGAACCTTCATAGTAGACATTCGGATTTGGGTAGACGCTCAGGTTTGTTGGACCCCCCTGGTTACCAACAAGATTTAATGCCTTTTTTGTTGACTCCTCGATGCACAGGGTGACATAGTAATTCAGTGGAGTTGTCGCAAGGACTGACTCAATAATCCTGTTCGCCTCTGTCTCAAGCTTTATCTTGCTGACCTCCTGCGTGATGTAGAAAATGAATCCAAATACTGCTATTAGTATTATGCCTATGATTATGAAAACAGTTATCTGCGCTCTTTTAGAGCGCAGGCGAGATAATCCTGATAGCGTCGGAATTATCTTTGTCTGTCCCTTCTTTTGCATTATCCCAGAAAATAGGTTTGTTTATTATAAAGTTTTCTATGCAATTCCGCAGCAGATGCTTATTGGATAATTCCCGCTGTTATCGCTGCAGGAAGCCAGATGCGCGTTTTCATAATCTGAAAGCTTTACAACGCATACGCCTGCGCAGCTACCTGGTGGAGATGCTGTGCAGGTTATCTGCTTGTCTGCCTTCATGCAGACTTGGCTGTTGTAGCCTGTAACAGAATGTGAGGCTGCGTGCGCATTGCTTGACCCTGAAAGCCAGATGACAGTTGCAGAGCCAGGGAGGTTGCAGAATGTTGAAATCTTTGGATCTGCGCCTGTGCCAACCTTACAGCACACTTTATTATCATAATTGAAAGGAGGGATGGCTGCGTGCGCATTTGTCTGGTCAGACAGCGAGAAAATACTTATTTGGTCTGCTGCGCATTGGCCTAATACGACATTACAATTCAATGACAGCGCAGTTGGAACTGCCAAAACATTAACAGTGAATTCGTATAAATCCATCTGGTCCTTGTCGTCTTTAGCCACGACCCTAACAACATAAGTCCCGACATCTGAGAATTTCTGATTAGCAAGAGTTGTCATAGCCCCGCTGGATATTTTTTCGCTAAACTTTGTCACTGTCTTTTCCATGAAATCAATTGACCAAGTTATGTTGAGGCCTGAACCTTCTGGATCAGTTGCATTTGCTTTGAATGTCTGTGTTGCGCCGATAACAAGTTCTATGCTCTTATCTGGCGATATGCCTTCGACAGATGGAGGCAGGTTTACCCCTTCTATGCAGACGTCTGACGGCGTTGCATAACTCCTCATCCCGCTCAGCCTGTAAACCAGCCTTGCGCCTGTCTTGTTAAAGCAGGCATAATAAGGCGGACAGTTGATTTTTACGCTTCCGACATTGTACGAGATTGTATCCTTTCCAATCAGGAATGCGTTGTAGTTTGTCTCGCTTTGGATTGAATTGTAGATTATCGGATACTTGGATTTGAGATTGGTGAGGTTTGCAGCTGGAATTTGGTTCTTTTTTGTCAGGTCAACAAAGCAGAACTCATCGTAGTCGCTTGGAAGCGCATATGCATAAGACCTCATTGTCTTCTCCTGAAGGGATATTTTTGAGATGTCTGCCTTCTGCTGGAGCTTAAGCAGCTCGATTGCCGACTGCTTTTCTGCCTGAGTCACGCCGAAAACAGCCCTGTAGCCGAAGTAGAAAATAAGAACCGCAACTATTGCAACAATTGCATAGACAAGTATGTGCATTGCAGACATCTGGCCTCTTTTTTGCATAAGTATGCTGTTTTTTCCTGTTTATTTAAATGTTTTTATGATATAATCAGAAGTACGTACTCGCCCTTGCCCTGCAGGGTGTATGAAACTGTGCCTGTGTTTGGGTAGCATTTGTAGTATGGGGGTGCCGACAGCCTTAAACCCTTTATCTTGAACGCCACAATCTGGCCATCGATGATGAAGACGTTGTTTGCTGAGTTTGAGCTGATGCTGTCGTTGATAATTGCGTACGCATTAATGTCTGCTCCGGGACCTGCTGCCATGATTGTATTTCTTCTTGCAGGCGTTGTGTCTGCGAAGCAGACAGAAGTGTATTTCATTGGAACTGCTTTTTCAAAAGTCCTTATGTTGTCATACTCTGCAATTATTCCGTTTGCATCATTCTGGAAGCCCTTGACAAACGCCTGGAGCTCTGCATCAGACGCTGTCTTTGAGACAGATGATATCATCTTGTATCCGAGAAAGAATATCCCTGCAATAATTACCAAAGCAAGAATGTAAATAAATATTGAGTTAGCTTGTGATTTCCTGCTGATCATGATGCGTCACAGGCATCTCCTTTGCCGTCGCCATCTGTATCTAACTGGTCTGGATTTGCAACGGATTTACAGTTGTCACAGGCATTTCCTATTCCATCGGCATCGCTGTCTGCCTGGTCAAGATTGGAAACAGTTGGGCAGTTGTCTGCTGCGTCTGGGATTCCATCTTTGTCAGAGTCAGCTGGTGAGGCTTCACAGGCATCACCTATTCCGTTACCGTTGCTGTCTAGCTGGTTTGTATTGGAAACACTTACACAGTTATCTAATGAATCCACTATTCCGTCGCCGTCAGAATCAAGTGGCGCGCTTGCAGTTATTGTTATCTGCTCAGTGTCTGTAGCATAGTCCTCATCAATTGCAGTAAATGTTGGTGTGTATGTTCCAGTTTCGCTCGTTGTAGGCGTCCAGGAGAATGTCGCTGTTCCAGCACCATTGTCAACAAAGCTTGCGCCTGCCGGAATGTCTTTTTGACTATAATATATCAAATCATTATCTGCGTCTGAAGCTGTTACTGTAAATTCAAGCAGTTTTCCAATACCGACTGATTTATCGCCTATGAAGTTAATGACGGGCGCTGAATTCTGGATTGTAACAGATGCTGAAATCGACTGGCTTGAGTCTGTTCTGTCAGTGGCTCTTGCATTGCATTTGATTTCTTTTCCTTTGTCGCAGCCAGCTGTGGTTGAGCAGTCAAGCGTGTTTTGCGCAGACCAGTCCTGCAGTGTGTCTGCTCCGCTTGTAAATTTGTATTCATAAGTCAGCGAGTCGCCATCATAATCTGTTGAGCCTGATGCTGTGCAGGTCAGCAAAGTGCTTGTGTATGGTGCAGAAGGCATTATTTTTACTGTTGTCGGAGCTGTTGGCGCAGAGTTAGTGATTGTTATGTTGCGGCTCTCTGTTGTGCAGCCCCAAGGATCGCAGACATTTGCTATGCATTTAAGAGTCCCTTTCACGCACCCATACTTTGCACAATTGAAATTAATTGTATCCCCCCTATCGTACCAAGAACCATAATACCAATTGCCTGAAGGCACATTCAGTGTTTTGCCATTCATTTCTATAACAACTGAAAATGGATAAAGAGAATCTGTATCATAGTCGCTTGCATACACCTGACATTGTATGTCAGAACTTGAGGTTGCTGCTGTTGGTATGAAAGTAAATTGTCTAATTGTTGGAAGCGAATCATAGATTGTGACCGTACCATAATTTCTCACAGAATATGTAGTATCCCCAATCCTGCCTACGGCAGTAAGAGTGACTATGTAAGTGCCTCTTTTTCCATACATGTGGTGCAATGTTGCAATAGCTGAGAACGATGTCGATGAACGCAATGCACTGCTGTCGCCATAATCAATTGTGAAATACTGAAGCTGGCTTAACCTGCTGCCTATTGTTGAGTCAGCAAAAGTAATTGTGATGTCATCCCCTGCTTTTGGCTCTGTGATGCTTGTGTTTGCCGGAGCAATTGTCACGCCAGCAGTTCCGAGATTCACTGATTTAAGCTCCCCAAACTGGAAGAGCCTTGTCCTTGTTGTCAGCTCATTCCAGTATTTCATTATAATTGTTGGGTCTTTTGTCATGTATGTCTCGCCTGATGAATAAAGTTCAGAGCATGCATTTGCATAAAGTGTATCTGCTTTCAGCAGGTTAGATATTGTCGGGTTTGTGCACAGGTTACCTGCAATGCCTTGGTAATTTATTATCATCACTTCACCTGCGCCTGAGCCAACTGACTCAACAATCCCGGTTATGTGCTTGGTTGACCCGAGGTCATCTACGTAAATCTTCTTGAAATCTGTCAAATTTGCTATAAACTTGTATGGTGAAAGCGCATCTTGATAACTTGAAAGGCCAAGTTTTGCTTTTATGTTATTAACCAATATACTCCACCAGCTTGATGCCGGCGCTATTGAACTTATTGAAGATATTCCCTCAATTGAATAGATTATTGACTGCGTCTTGTTGTTGTACCAGATTTTTGCCCCACCGCCTGCTGAATTTCTATTTATGCAACCCTTGTAAACATCTGAGGAGTTCCCCACTTCAATTGCCTTGTCGCAGAAGTCCATGTATGTTCCTAAAACTGATTTTGACTCGTTGAAGAGCTTGAGGAATGATTTATCCGGGGACTGCTTTGAATTAACTGGAGTGTTAAGGCTTGCCCCGACAACAACATGCTCTCTGCCATCATTGTATCTCAGGACGCAGATGTTGTTTGCATCGTTAAGTATGTTCTTTATGTTTGCTGTTGAGTCCCATGGGAGAATGTAGCTGTATTCGTTCAACACCTTGTCATAGCTGTCACAATAAATTGTGTATGAGGTTTTGCCTACTGCAATCGCAGCAAGCCTCAATGCAATCTGCTTTGTCCTTGATGTCCAGTTGGCGTCTTCAAACTTTGAGTCGGCATTTGTGTCAAGTCCCTCGCAGTATTTGTCTCCCACATAGAAGCCTGGTTCTACGCAGCCTCTTGCAGAGTTAAAGTAACACAATGTGCTGTTCATGCAGTAGCCAGTTTCTGTGAATGTTGGATTTGACTTTGGAACAACGCCAATCCAATTCCCATTTACACAGCGCTTTGCTGTTGCTGTAAAGTCAGGATATTGTGATTTTGTGAATGCACCAGTGCCCCTGCCCCATTTCTCGCAGACAGGCGTATCTAGTAGTGACGGCGAGGTTGACGACACACAGGCAGGGTTTCCGCCATTGTCGCAGATTGGAGTGCCTTTGCCTGCTGCACAGCTAAGAACTCCTGATGTACATGACACTACACTTCTGTCAGCGCTGCAAACAGGGGGAACATAGTTTCTGTTTACCAATGCCCTTGAATAATTCCAAGGCATTCCCGTGCCTGTCATGCCGAATTCCTTCGATTGGTCAGGAACACATGTTCCTGAGTTAAGAGCGCACCAGTTCTGCGGGCAGCATTTTGAATTTGTGTTATCTTTAGTTGATGGCGGTGTTGGATAAGTAAGGAATGTGAATTTTGTCTCGTTTATATTCTGCCCTGAATAGGCATCCTTTTTCTGCCAATTGTGGGTTGAGATTTCGCAGTAATACGAGCCAAGACCTTGCCTGGTTGGGGTGCAATAGCCCGGGCTTGGTGTAGACCAGGTTGCTGTTGCTTCTTCTATCTTTCCTGAAAAACCAAACTCGGTTTTGATTAAATTTAAATTTGCAGATGATTCTCCGCAACTATAAAATTTGCCATTCAGGAAATAGAGGTCTGCTTTTGGTAGAAGAGTTCCGCTTACATAAGTTACATTCATGACAGTGTCATTCATCACAGGTCTGCCCTTTATGCAGCCGCCGAGAGTGTCAACGAATGACTTACCGACATTACTAGGTAAAACATCGACGCCGCAGCACATTGTTCCTGTCCAACCCCAGCCAGGCGTGCTGTCGCAGATGACTCTGCCTATTGGCTGGTTGCCTGCGTCAATGTATGCGGCATCATTTAGGTAATGCTTGTTAGAACTCTCGTCAATCCACATAAACCCATTCTTTGGGTCGTTAAGCGGCTGAGCAAGCGGGAATGCTGAGCAGTATTGTGTTAGACTGGTGTCGCTTGACAGGAAAATCCTGTCAATTGCAAAGACATTCCTGAAGCTATTATCTGTGCCAAGTGCAGGGTGCACAACCGCGTGGCTCTTGTCAACATCTTTTTGCACTGCATAAAATGATATTTGCTGAACATTTCTACCATTAAAGTCTGTTGTTAAAGGAATTTTCACGTGCATCCATCTCTGGTCTTCGGGCTGATTGACAATGTGCCCTGCGACTAATTCATTTAATAAAATATTATTTTTAGCACAATCCAATAAGATACCATCCTTGTCATAAATAGTGCAGTCAGAAGGCATTATCTTATCTAAAACAATTATGCGCAGGTAATTATCAAAGTTGACCAACGCAGAATCAATGTAGAACTCCAGATATTTATAGTTGGCCCAGTTATAAATTGGCTTGTCTGCCAACTCTGTTTTCAGGGGCAGGTTGTAATTAACTGTCTGAGAATAAGGGAAACCAAAGATTAAGGCATAGTTTGTGGAGTCCATTGTCGGCACAAATTCCCAGATTGAGCTCAAGACATCCCCTGTCCTTCTTGTCCTTGTTGCATCCCCTGCTTTGCCGTTTATGCAGTTGGCAAGATTGTAGCCGCAGCATTCTGTGAACATGTTAAAATTATCATTTTGGGAGCAGATGAATCTTCTTGAAAGGTATGCATTTGTGTTCAGCGAACTTGGGTAGACATCATACGGAACTCCGCCGATAACGCCTGGCTTCCCCACGATTTCGCCTGCCTCATTCACTTTGTAAACTGCAATCCCTTCCGCAAATTTGTCAGCAGGTATGTATGCACCTGACATTGAGGTGATGTCCGGGATTGTCGGTCCGCTCATTGTGTTTGTTGCAACAGTCGGGACGCTTCCGCCGGGGAAGTACTGCAGGACATTCTTAACCGAAGTAGTAGAGTCAACAACCTTTGGCGAGGCAAAATTGATGCCGCACTGGCTCCAGTCAACAGAATTTGAGACAATATCAGAGCCGTCTGCTGTGTATACCTTGAAAAGATTGTCCATCTTGCCTGCATCAAGCCAGTCCCAGTTTGTGCCAGTAAAATAACCAATGTAATTTTTGTCGTCAACATCTGTCTCAATATTGCCAAGGTCGCTTGGGTTGCCTGCTGATTTGATTACCTGCACATCATCTATCCAGACGCCGCCTCCTGGGTTAATTTGTGCTTTGAATGTGATTTTATCTGATGTAGTAAGTTTAATAGAATAATGCTTCCAGTCATTTGTACCAATTGTACTAAGGGAGGGTATAACTGGGGATAATAAATATGCGTTTTTCGTCTTTGCCCAAAAAGATAAAGTTCCCGGACCATATTTGTTGTTTGATGTTATCGAATCCGATTGTGCAAATATTGCAAAGCTATTTGCTCCTGTATGGCTTACTCTTGAGTCAACTATACAAGATGAGCAGTCTGATGTATCCCACTCAAACCACTTGCCTTGCGGAACCTCAAACCCTGGGTTGATAACTGCGTCGTCTCCTGCGCAGGTTCCAATTTCTTTTACATTCCCTTTCTGGAGCCACTTGAATTTCCATTCGCCATTCTTAGGCGCTTTCTCGCACATTGTATTGTTTGTGTCCCAGCTGACGCTGTAGGCTTTTTGCAGGTGAAGGCAAGAATCTGTTCCGTCTTTATTTTTCGCAACAGGCCAACACCATTTGTAATCTCCTTCCATGGCGAATTCTCCTTGTGCTGCAACATCGAATGAAGAGAAATTAGCTAAAACCGTGTCATCTGAACTACCATACTCTCTAGGGTAAATAAGATTTAGGGCATTAAATCGTTCTAGACTATCGTTGTAAACCAAATGGCTCGAAACATCAAAGTTAGAAACATCTGCTATGCAGCCGGGTGTTGGGCGTGTGCATTTGGTGATGCCATCGTTAATATCATAAGGTCTTAAAAGAACTGCTTTTGG
>CAIMOB010000023.1 GCA_903842985.1 uncultured archaeon | reverse complement strand
TGAATTTGCAGCTGCGTATTCCTACAAGGTGAATGCAACAGATGCTTCTGGCATCAGCCAGTACAGGGTGAATGATACCACTTATTTCAAGATTAACAAAACAAGTGGATTGCTGCAGAACAATACGCTGATTCCTGTGGGCATCAGATGGCTGACGCTGTATGTCAACGACACAAAGAATAATGTTTTGTCCACGAAGATTAATGTGACGACAAGGGATACAAGAGCTCCAACATGGATTCAGACACCGCAGAATTTAACGCACGAATACACAACTGAATTCTATTATGATGTAAATGCAACAGACCTGTCTGGAATCAGCAGGTATAGGGTGAATGACACAACATACTTCACCGTAAATAAAATCACAGGCGTAATTGAGAATAATACATTGCTTCCAATGGGAACCAGATGGCTGATGATTTATGTTAATGATACTCATAACAATATTTTAAGTTCAAGGATTAACATAACAACAGTAGATACAAGAGCTCCGACATGGTTGCAGACACCGAAGAACCAGACCATTGAATTTGCAACTGCGTATTCCTACAAGGTGAATGCAACAGATGCTTCTGGCATCAGCCAGTACAGGGTGAATGATACCACTTATTTCAAGATTAACAAGACAAGCGGATTGCTGCAGAACAATACGCTGATTCCTGTGGGCATCAGATGGCTCAGGATTTACGTGAATGACACCAAAAACAATGTGCTGAGCACAAGAATCAACATAACAGTGAGGGATACGCAGGCTCCTGTGTGGGTAGAAGCCCCGCAAAACAAGACAATTGAGTGGGGCGATTCGTTATTCTATGACTTGAATGCGACAGACCCGTCTGGAATTAGCAAGTACAGGGTGAATGATACAACTAATTTTAAGATTGACAGGAGCCTTGGCGTATTGGAGAACAGAATCTTGCTGCCTCTCGGCACGAAATGGCTGATGATTTATGTGAATGACACATACAACAACCTACTGAGCGCAGAGATGAGCGTTACAACCAGCGACACAAAAAAACCAACAATAGCATTAACAAGTCCCGTCAACAATGTCATTGATATTGACGGAAATGTGACATTCAACTGCTCTGCAGCAGACAATTATGGCTTGAATAAAATAGAGCTTTACTTAAACACAATATTGAACAACAGTGTCAATGTAGGCGGAACTTCAAACAAAAGCACATATTCCCTGCACAACCTCGCAAGTGGAAACTATAACTGGAGCTGCAGGCCATATGACTTTTCGAATAATTTTAACCAAAGCGCAGACAGAAAATTAATAGTCAACATATCTGGCGCTCCAAAAGATTCTTACTTTTCAGGCAACACAACAAACTGGAACAATCTGCCAAACATAACAAATGTCTGCAATGGTACAGCAATGCTGGACAATCCTGCAACAGACATTATACAATGGAATAATTGCGTAAACGCATTGGGCGCAAACTTCAATGTGAATGTCCTGCTTGCGAACAACAATGTAACTGTTAATTTCGGCCTGGATTTGAGCTTCAATTCGTCAGCAACAATAACTATGAGGAACCTGACGTGGGATGCTACACCTCTTGTTTACATGGATGGAGCGCTCTGCCCGCCAGAAATATGCTCAAATGTGTCTTATGACCCACTTACCGGAACTGCAGTGTTCAATGTAACACACTTCAGCTCATTTGTCACGCAAGGAAATTCCCAGATGATGATCTGGGACCAGACAGACGCTGGAATGCCTTATGCAGGGCTGACAAAATACAAAAACCAGCAGGTAAAGTTCTTCGCAAACTACACAAGAAAAAACAATGGAAATCCGATAACCGGAGCAAACTGCGCAATTAATTTCAGTGATTTCAGCAAAGCAATGGTTTACAATGCAACAACAAAACTTTACGAGCAGAACAGAACATTTGCAGGCAGCGGTATGTACAAGTGGAATGTTACCTGCAGCAAATCAGGCTTTCAGACATTGAAGATAAATGATAGTGTCCTGATAACTGCTGACACAACTCCACCGAATTGGAACCTGACGCCAACAAGCAGGACTACTGAATTTACCTATCCGCTTTACTATGATGTGAATGCAACAGATAATGTGGCTGTTGACAAGTATAATGTGAATGATACAACATACTTCAAAATAGATGAGATTACTGGAGTGCTGCAGAACAATACTTTGCTGCCTGTCGGAGTAAGATGGATAAATATTTCTGTCAATGATACAACTAACAACAAACTAAGCATAATAATAAACGTTACTGTTCAGGATACGACTCCACCGACTTGGAACCTGACGCCAACAAGCAGAATTATACCTTTGGGAAGCCCGCTTTACTACAAGGTGAATGCAACAGATTCTTCTGGGATTAGTCAGTACAAGGTGAATGATACAACAAAATTCAAGATTGACAAGACAACTGGAGTGCTGCAGAACAAAACAGGACTGAATACTGGGTTTTACTGGCTGAATATTTCAGTTAATGATACATCTAATAATAAATTATCAATAATAATTAGTGTGACTGTTGGGGCAGATACAACTCCTCCAACAATCAACAGCGTGACAAACGGAACAGTCACAAACGAAACAGCTGACATCAGCTGGAATACAAACGAGAATGCAAACTCGACAATTAATTATGGAATTACAACAAGCTTGGGAACATTTTACAGGAATGCCACACTAACATTAAGCCATAGCTTCACATTGACCGGGCTGCAGGCAAACAAGACATATTACTACAATGTCACAAGCTGCGATGCTTCAGGCAACTGCAACACAGATGGAGGATACAGCTTCACGACAAATGCAAACCCAGATACAACTCCTCCAACAATCTCAAGTGTGCACAATTCAACTGTTACAAATTCAACTGCAATTATTATCTGGGACACTGATGAGAATGCAAATTCAACTGTAAATTATGGGAATACAACTGGGTTAGGCAGCTACACAGTATCTGCTGCACATGTCACTTCGCATACAATTACGCTGACAGGTCTCGAACCAAACATGACATATTACTACAATGTCACAAGCTGCGATGCTTCAGGCAACTGCAAAACAGATGTAGGGTACAGCTTCACTACGCCTTTTGTCTTTGCAGATACAACTCCGCCAACAATCACCGGCGTTACAAACAGAACAGTTACAAACACAACAGCAGTCATAAGCTGGACAACAAATGAACTGGCAAACTCGACAATTAATTATGGAATTACAACAAGCTTGGGAACATTTTACAGGAATGCCACACTAACATTAAGCCATAGCTTCACATTGACCGGGCTGCAGGCGAACAAGACATATTACTACAATGTATCAAGCTGTGATGCATACAATAACTGCAGAACAGATGCAGGTTCCAGCTTCAAAACAAATGCGAATGCTGTATTAGACACAACTCCGCCGGCATGGCTTCAGACGCCGAAGAACCAGACCATTGAGTGGGGCGCTGCGTTCCACTATCGTGTAAACGCGACAGACCCAAGCGGAATTAGCCAATATTGGGTTAATGACACGACGAACTTTGATATGAATCCAGCAACAGGGGTCATACAAAACAATACTGGGCTGCAGGTAAAAAAATATTGGATACGCATATATGTCAATGACACCCGCAATAATGTTAGGTCTTCAAGGATATATGTAAATGTCAGAGACACAACTCCGCCAGTTATTTCAAGCGTGCACAATTCAACAATTACAAATTCAACTGCAATCATTATTTGGAATACCAATGAAAATGCCAACTCCACAATCAATTACGGATTGACAACTTCTTTGGGGACTCGCTACAGGAATGCGACATTGGTAACTGCGCATGATTACATGCTGACGGGGCTGCAGGCAAACAAGACATATTATTACAAGGTTACAAGCTGCGATGCGTATAAGAATTGCGTAACAAGCAGCGCATATAGCTTCAAGACAACCACCCATATTCCGCCGACGATAAAAAGTGCAAGCGCAACCCCGCTTGTAGCAATAACAGGCACCAGTGTCAGCTTATTCATAAACGCAACCGACGCCCATCTTGATAGGGTGTGGGCGGTTGTGCTAATGCCTAATTCAAGCACTGAGACAATCAGCCTGGCAAATGCAGCAGTTTACAATTATGCCACACCTACGTTGGCAGGAAGATACAATGTAACATTCTATGCAAACAACACAGCTAGGGATACTGCAAGCGCTGTAAAATACTTCATTATCCAGCCAGTTATTTACTTGAATGCAACTGTCATAAACCACAATGGCGCAGGAATCAATTCGGAAATCATATTCTATTATGCCGGAACAAATATCAAAGACAACACTTCAAGTACAGGTAACTTCACGAACATCGACATCGCAAATTATCTTTATGACATTGAGTTCTATGCATTCACTGGAAAATTCATGGTTAAGTTAAATGGGGTTAATCTTTCCCATAACAATAATAGGATTTTCGGAATGGAAAGGAACACGACATATCCTGGGTACATTGTTGTTTATTCCGTTAACAATTCGTACACATTTACAAACGCAGTTGTTTATTTAAGTTACAGCGGGCTGAGTTACACCAATGAAAATTATCTAAAGGTGTACAAGTGCAGCAACTGGGACTTCGCAAGCCAAAGGTGCCTATCAAGCTTTGCTGCACTGACATCAACGCAGAACAAAACAGGAGATTACTTCACGGCGACAGTAACTGGATTCTCTGCATTTGCAATAAAGCAGGAGTCAGCTCCAACGCAGCCATCGGGTGGCGGAGGCGGTGGCGAAGGCACTGCTCATACTGGTGGCGGTGGCGGAGCAGGCGGTGCAACCAAGCTGGAATCAAAAGAAGAGTCGCTTATAATCAGCACCTGTCTCAAATTAAACCAAAAGGTTTACTTTTATTCACATGAAAAGAAGTATGAAGCAATTCTTACAAGCTTTAAAGGAAACAAAAGCGTTTTGATTGTTGGTAAATACAATATTGAATTTGAAAATGCAATGAACAAAACGCTTGATTTGGATGAAAATGGCGTAATTGATACAAAAATTGAAGGAATCGGGCCAGACACTGACAGATGGTGTTTCAAGTTATATGAACTGAAAGAAAAACAAAAGGAAAAAATACCTCCTGTGGCTAATGTTACAAAAGCTCAGGAGAATGTCACAAAAGAACTTCCGACTGTTGTTAAAAAGCCGAAAAATATCTGGTATTACCTTATCTTGGCGCTGTTCATGATCCCATTTATTGTGTTTGGAGCAATCAGATATTCGCATAAGAGGATAAGGGCAAAGGAAGTGAAAAAGTGGCTCGAGAGCTATTCAAAAGCCGCAATCTTTGGCAGCTTGCTGGTTTTGGCGGTGATATTATTAATAAGGCCAATGACTACTGGATTTTCTGTATTCGCCGGCAAAGTCGTTCCATTGGCAGTGAAAAACTCGGAAACGATTCTCATTCTTGTCGTGCTAAGCATAACATTGCTGTCGCTTGTGCAGTTTGCAAATAGAAACAAAATATTTGTTAGCAAAGAAATTGTTGTACACAAGAAGAGGGGGCAGTTAATCAAAAAAGCAGTGAGGTACAGATGGATTGGTGTTTTCGCAGTTGTGCTGTTCTTAATTGGTATTATCATTCAGCCTGTTGTGACTGGCTTGACCATATTCAAAAACGCAATTGCCAGCAACATCAGCCTGCTGCTAAACATAGCTGAAGCAGTTTTGATTGCGGTTGCACTATTTATGATGGTGAATTACTTCAACGACAAGGACAGAGTATCATTCGGCAAGGAAGTGATTACAATCAAAAAGCCTTCCAACTTCGCTTTTGTGAAAAGGGCGGGAAAAAAGATTAAGAATAGGGTAACGAGGCTGATTTCTGAAATGCCGCAGAAAGAAATTAGGTTGAACACAATAACGAGCGTGAAAAAGAAGGAAGATATTCCTGTTCATAAAATCGAAGAGAAAAAACTGCCTGAACCAGACAAGAAGGAAGAGGAAGAAAGCAAATTCAGGCAGATAATGAAGGAAAGAGTCTACAACTATATTGAATACAAAAAAAAGCAGGAGAAAAAGAAGGCTGAAGCGCAGCCAAAAGAAAAAATAATGCTGAAAAAATCTGCTGAAAGCAGAAATGAAATCAAAGAAAAAATGATAAACAGCTTAAATGAGGTGTATGGAAAATGAACGGAAGAGTTATCGGAATTATCGCGATAAAGGGAGGCGTAGGGAAGACAACAACAGTATCAAATCTTGCAGCATCGCTTGCAAATGATTTTGGAAAGAAGGTTTTGGTGGTGGATGCGAATTTCACAGCGCCGAACCTTGGGATTCATCTTGGGATTGTGAATCCGCAGTACACGCTTCACGACGTGCTTGCAAGCAAGGTAGATGTGCCGAAAGCAATACAGAAGCACGAGCTTGGGTTTGACATAATCGCCGGCTCGCTTGTGCCGAAGTGCAAGATAGACCCGTTCAGCCTCAAGCGAAAGATAAACCACCTCAGATACAAGTATGATGTAATCCTGATAGACTCCAGCCCGACGCTGAACGAAGAGATGCTTGCAACAATGATTGCTGCTGACGAACTGCTTGTTGTGAGCAGTCCGGACTATCCGACACTGAGCTGCACAATGAGGGCTGTGAAGGTTGCAAAGATGAAGAAGACGCCGATAACAGGAATTGTGCTCAACAGGGTCAGAGGAAAAAAATACGAACTGACGCTTGATGACATTGAGCAGTCAGTGGATGTGCCTGTTGTCAGCATTATCCCTGAGGATGAGATGGTGCTCGAGGCGCTTTCGCTGACAAAGCCTGCTGTGATGCACGCGCCTGGCAGGAATGTTTCTGTTGAATACAAAAAACTTGCCGGATGCCTGATTGGCGAGCAGTACAAAGACACAAGGCTGTGGCCCAAAATCAGGAATTTTTTCGTGGTTGATGACATAAAAAAAGATGATGTAAACAGGACAATTGCAAAGAAATGAATGGAGTTGTTAAAAAATGACAAGGGTAAACATAGAGATACCAGACGAACTTCATAAGAAAATCAAGGTATCCTGCGCAATGAAGCAGACCACCATAAAGGAGTATATAAAGGATGTGCTGGAAAAGAGACTGAGAGATAAGCGAAAAAGCTGATTCTATATAATTCATATATTAATACTTTTAAATAAAAATATCAAAAATATTAAATAGTTTCTGTATATTCTAATTTAAGGGGGTTTTTAAATGGACAAAAATAAGGGTAACAAAGATGAAATGCTGTTACCTCTAATAATAACCTTCATTCTTATTTTAGCGTTCTTCTGGGCATTCAGATTCACTTTATCGCTGAAAGCAGCCGAGCCAATTGTCAATGAAATGAAAATTGAGATACAGGACATTGGAGGAGGGGTTGTACCTGCGCAAATGAGGCTGAATGAAAAAGTTGGCAACAAAAGCGCTACAACCCAGATGGTAAACGGCGTGCAGATGATGTCTACAGAAAATCCCACAGGAATTTACAATCTTGAACTTGTGCCTGAGAAGACGCCTGTCAAAAAAATAGAATTCAAAAATGCTGATGTCCAGACAATAAAGAACCTGAAGATAGAAGATGTTGGGGAAATGGATGAATTGATTCAGGTCTATGTCATAGACCCGACAGGGGTAGATTTCACAAACGCGACTGTCACTGTAACCGCGATTGGTAATGAGCTTTACAAGTGCAAGGACTGGGATTCTGAACTGCAAAAATGCAGCGGCGACTGGAAAAAGGTAATGGACATAATCCCTGGAGAAGATTATGAATTTATTCTGACGCGCGAGGACCCCGCATTTGCTGAAACAATTAAGATAACCAAGGCGTCACATTTAGACGAAAACAGGAATTTTGTTGAAGATGTTTATTGGCTGGTCAAAAATAGGAACTACAGATATGCATTAATTCCCAAAGGAGACTACTTAAGAGCCAAATTTGAAATGCCTCTTACTAATGGTAATGATATTACGATTTACGCAAAGAGCAACGAATCAGGAAGGGTTGAGGTTTATGAAAAGAACTCCGATGTCAAGATCGCTGACTTTGGAGTGATTTCTGAAGACAAAAAATACCAAATATTCCTGACAGGCCTGAATGGAAGTCAGAAAACCTTTGACCTGAAAATCGTTGGCGGAACAGTTGAATTTGACTACATAGTTGATCCTACATTGGTGGTCAACTACACCTCCAGCGGCACTTGGACTGCGCCTGCAGGCGTGACAAAAGTATTGGTTGAAGCGTGGGGTGGAGGAGGCGCTGGTGGGGGCAGGACCACAAACGGTTATGCTGGTGGAGGGGGAGGAGGCGCTTACGCAAGGGCAAATGTGACAGTAACTCCTGGTTCTAATTATGCAGTTGTGGTTGCTGCATCTGTTGCAGGAGGAACAGGAAATGGCGCAAATGGAAACCCAACTTACTTTGGAAACGGCTTGACAGTTAATGCTTCAGGTGGAAGCGGAGGACAAACTGGAGGAACAGGTGGTGCAGGTGGCACGGTAGCAAGTTCTAAAGGAACTGTAAGGTATGCGGGAGGCAATGGCGGAACTCAAACTGGCGCAGCTAGTGGGGGCGGTGGCGGAGGAGCAGGCTCAACAGGAGCAGGTGGCAATGCTACCGGAGGTACTGCTGGAACAGGAACTTCGCAATTAGGCGGAAATGGAGGAGCAGGAAGAACGACTGCAGGCAATGGAAATCCTGGAAGCACATACGGCGGAGGCGGCGGAGGTGCAAGAAGAACATTTAGTGGTACTTACAATGGCGGAGCAGGAGCAGCAGGATATTTGAGAATAACAATAGATAAGACTCCGCCGACATGGGTTCAGACGCCGACAAGCAGAATAGTTGAATTAGGAAGCCCGCTTTATTACGATGTGAATGCAACTGATCCTTCTGGAATCAGCCAGTACAGGGTGAATGACACAACTTATTTCAAGATTGACAAGACAACTGGAGTGTTACAGAACAATACTGGATTGCCTGTTGGAGTGAAGTGGATTAATATTTCTGTGAATGACACAAACGACAACAAATTAAGCATAAAAATAAATGTGACGACAAGAGATACAAGAGCTCCGACATGGGTTCAGACGCCAAAGAACCAGACAATTGAATTTGCAACTGCATATTCCTACAAAGTTAATGCAACTGACCCAAGCGGCATTAGCCAGTACAGGGTGAATGACACGACTTATTTCAAGATTAACAAAACAAGTGGTTTGCTGCAGAACAATACTCTGATTCCTGTCGGGATAAGATGGATAAACATTTCTGTTAATGACACGAAGAATAACAAAAGATCAATAAAAATTAACATAACAGTAAAGGACACAACACCGCCAATAATAAATTCAATCAGCGACGCGCCTGACCCTGTTGATTACGGTGCAAAAATAAATTTCACTGCAAATGTCACAGACAAAAAGGCTGTCAGTAAGGTCTGGATAGACATAAAGGGATTAAACAGAACGATGACTGCAGACGGAACAAACAGATGGTATTATGACAAATTTAACACGTCAACAACAGCAGGAAAATACAACTACACTGTTTACGCAAATGACACTTCAAACAACAGGGCAGTGCCAAAGAAAGGGAATTTCACAGTAAAAGTAAAAGACACAATTCCGCCAAACGTAACCAATCTTTTAACTAACGGGACAATTCATAACATCAACGCCAGTGTCCTGGTACTTGTTTCAGTGAAGGACAATGTTGGTGTTGACACTGTGCTGGCAAACATCACTAAGCCAAACAATGGCACAAATTTAATCCGGCTTAGCTTTAATGCAATAACTGCGCGCTACGAAAAAACCTTTAATAAAACCCAATATTTAGGAAAATATTTAGTTAGGATAATTGCCAATGACACCTCAGGCAATGTCAACAACACTGAAAAGACTTCATTTTCTGTTGTTGAGCCAAAAATGAACATCAGAAAATATGACCATCCTGACCCAGTGCAGGTTGGGAGTATTCTGAATTATACTATAAACTACACAACTAATAAAACAGGAGGAATAATCCTGCTGGATTTCCAAGATTTTAAGTTTGTAACAAACAGCACTTTTCCAAAAGATTCGCCCCAGATGGTAGAATCACCAGCAGGCACGTTTATCATTGCATATCATGCCAGTCCGGGAAGTAATAATGATATTTATGTGGTAAGATCGACAAATCTGGGATCGAACTGGTCCAGTCCAATAAAGGTAACAGATGAAGTTCAGAATGATATGTGGCCAAACATCTTTGTTAATTCTGCAGGCAAAATTATAATAGTTTATTCCCATGAAACATTGTCTGGGTATAATGATGTATGGCTGGTTGACTCGAGCGATGACGGCTTAACTTGGAGCGAGCCGTCTGCAGTCACAACAACGCCTACGATAAGCGAATGGGAACCAGTAATAACAGAAGACTCTGCAGGAAATTATTACACTACATACGAAGCTAGTGAAGGGAGCAATGCTTCCTTCACTGAAATATACATAAGGAATGCTTCAAACTACAAAGGAACTTGGTCAAACAGGATTGCAATCACAAACAATACTTACATGGATGTAGATGATGATGTAATGTATAAAGATGGCACTTTCTATTTTGCGTGGGCTCCGGCAAATCCAGATCATCAGCAGATATGGTTTGCCAAGACAAAAACTCCGCTTGTGCCAGGCATACTTGACAAAAATAAAACACAGGTAACAAACAATAACATTTACAATTATGAAACATCTCTCAACAGAGATACCCAAGGCAATATTTACATAGGCTGGGTGGGGTTATTAAACAGCTCAGAGGTTGGATTGCCTAATGTAAACAGGACTTCGAATGAGGTTTTTGTAGCAAGCTCATTCAACGACGGAAAAACATGGGACATAAGGCAGGTAACAAACAACAAGGTTTCAGACGCCTACCCAGGAATAATCCAAACATCTTCAGAAGGATTGTATTATATTTCTGCATTGCGTGCAAATAGGGGTTACCTTGATGTTACTTTTGCGCAAAGAGTCTTCTCTCCAGAAGACGTGATAAATGCGGTAATTAAAGACAAAATTCCAAAAGGAACGATAATTCATAGTATCGGGCAAGGAGGGACTCAACTCGGCAATATTATTGCGTGGAGCTTCCCTGTTTTATACGCAGGCAACAATGGCTTTGTTTCCTTCAGCGTGCAAATAAATAAAACAGTTTCCAATCGAACTAAAATAAACAATACAGCAAACTGCACTTATTACGATCTAACTCACCGCCTGATTGACGCGGTGAATTCCTCTGCAAACACAACTGTGATAGACAGCATACCTCCGGCAGTCACTAAATTAGTTCCTGCTGGAAAAAATTTCAACCAATCATCACCAGTTCTCATAAGTGCAAATGTCACTGACAACGGAATTATTTCCACTGTGAAGGCAAATGTGACTATTCCTGGCGACGGCACGCAGGTAATACAGCTATTGTTTAACACAACAACAAAATTGTATCAAGGCATCTTTACAAATACCTCAAAATTAGGGACTTATAATTTCAAAATAATTGCAAAAGATATTACTGGCAATGTCAATAGTTCTGTGTCATCTTATTTCAATTCAATAAACCATCCTCCAACCACTCCAACAAGTTTAACCTGCAATGGCGGAAGCTGCAACAAGGCATTTAATACAACCATTGCGCTTGTTTGCGGCGGAAGCACTGACCCAGATAATGACACAATCACTTACCATATAGAGGCGCTTTATGCACCTTTAATTGGCGATGAAAAAGTAGTTAATGCGCAATTCGAGTCAGGCACTGATGGCTTTGTTTACAAGGATGACATGTACGGAACTGCATCTCCTGCGCAGGCAGTTGGGAAAAGGGAATTGAGTGGAAACTGCACAGGCGGCTACTGCCTGAATGTTGAACTTAACCTTAACAGTTCGAAAACAGGTTCAGCAATTTCAGGAGGATGGAATAGTACCGTTAATATCACTGACAGCCCAAAATATGTAAAAGTTTCATTTAACTATGCCCTCAGGATTGCTGATGCAGCTGACCCGCAGGACAATATAACTATAAAATACAGGAATATAACAAGCGGCAAAGTAATAACCGGACCAGTATTAAAAGGGGTGCTAGGAACAGATTTTATAGACGAATATTCACATGGTGCAGTCAGTTACCGCGCCAATTTATTTAATACAACCCGTTCATTCGATGTTGGATGTATTTTATCTCCCGTTGATAATGTAAATAAATATGGAGAATGCTGGACTGATAATGTAACGATAACAGAAGTCAATACATCAGCTACGCTGAAAGAGTGGAGAGAGATTGGCACGCATAAAAAGGGCGGGTCTTTTGTCTGGGACATCTCTGAAGAGAAGCCCCAATCAGGCGTTAACTTCAGGTGCAGGGCAATTGACAACGGTTCAAATATTTTTTCAAATTATTATATGGCTAGTGGAAATGCAACAATTGTAAACATACTGCTGCCAAAAATAAACTCTCTCACAGATGTGCCTGACCCTGTTAATTTTGGGGAAAAGAATAATATCACCGCAAATGTCACCACGAAGATAGGTGCTATAAGCAGGGTTTGGGTAGAAATAAGCGGATTAAACCGAACAATGACTGCTGACGGAACAAACAAGTGGTATTATGACAAATTTAACACGTCAACAACAGCAGGAAAATACAACTACACTGTTTATGCAAACAATACCCTGGGCAACAAGGCAGTGCCGAAAAAAGGGAATTTCACAGTCAACACATTAATCTCAATCAGCATGACAAATGCGCCAATCAACTTCAGCTCTGTGGTTGCGGGGAAGACAGTAAATGCCTCGACATCTGGCTGGCCTGTATGGGTCAAGAATTTGGGAAATGTTAATATCAGCGTAAAAATGAAAGGGGTAAACCTTACGGGGCAGACAAAATCAAGCTACAAAATAAATGTTACAAAAGTGCATTGGGCAATTGATAAGGCATTTACAGTAGACAACATACTCACAGGAGTGTATGTTGTTGCTAAAAGCAATCTCCAGATGAACAAGAATGTCTCATTTTATTATAAGCTTTACACCCCAACAGGGATAATCCAGCAGAATTACAAAGGAAATGTTACATTTTTGGCTGTCCAGTCCTAATATGTACACTGATATACCGAAAAGTTTATAAAAACAAGCATTTTCCAATATGAAAGGTGTTTATCGATGAATAAATATATCTTACCAACAGCAATTATCCTTGTTAGTGTTCTATGCTTTTTAAATTTCTCAACCATAGCAAGTGCTGCAAACCAGTCAATAACTTACGCCACTGTTTATGTTATAAACACCTTGCCTAACATACAAACTGTCACAGAAAGCCCAAACCCGGCTGTGCCTTCAGACATTATTACTGTAAAAGCAAATGTTTCTGATGTTAATGGAGATTTAAGCAAAGTATGGGCAAAATATTATAATACAACCGGAGGGCTTGTTGGCACAGTTAAATTAATTTATAATACTACTTCAAAACTTTACCAGAATACAACATTCACAATACCTGCTGATGCAGTAGGAGGGACATGGAACGTGACTGTCTATGCAAATGATACATATGGAACAAAATCAAAATCAACAACATTCACAGTAAACAGTGTCATTGCAATGGCATTGCAGAACACACCTATTGACTTCGGAAACTCCAGCGTTGGAGTTACCAACAGAAGAGCTGAAAACGGAACAGCTGTTGCAGGAAGCTACAGGGGTGTAATTGCAGGATTCCCATTAAAAGTAAATAATACAGGAAATACTAAAAATAATTATTCGATAAGCGGGTTACAGCTTGTGGGTCAGACAAACAGCGCTTACAAGATTGGAGTAAGCAATGTCACTTACAAACTAACATCTGCCCCACCTGGAACAGCCTTGACAGGAGTAAACATGCTATACAGCGGAAATAACGCCCCAAAAAGCATAGTCAACACGTACTTCTGGATAAATGTACCAACAGGAATACCTCAGCAGCAGTACAAAGGTAATGTGACAATCAAGGCATCTCACAGCTAAGTTCATTGAGAGGGTTTAATGAAAAGGAATATTTCTTTTATATTTGTTATTTTGATTTTGGCTGCTTCTGCCTTTGCAATTTCAGGACCTGCTATTTCTCCTGGCTGCATACCCATGGACTGTAAGCCCGTAAACGCCACAATAGGCAGCATCCTGAATTTTGAGGTGCGTGTTTACAACTTTGACAACTTTGACAGGAAATTCAGCGTCTTCGCAGGAAAAGACCTGATTAACGCAACCAAATTAAGCCCAACTTATTTTGAGCTTAAGCCAAGGAAAAGCGGCGAGTGCACCTCTGAAAATGGCTGTGAAGCAATAAATATAACAATAAATCTTAAAGGAGTAAAGGAAGGAATATACTCAACTGAAATTGTTGCGCAGTCATCATTAGGGCAGGGCGGAGACCTTGAAGTAATACAGCAGGTTGCTTCGACAATAGTGCTTAACGTAAAGGAAAAGCCAACATTATTCAACAGGATTAAGGGTTTCATTGCAGCAAAGCTGGCAAAGGCAGATGGCGCACTCGCCAGGTTCTATGAGAATAACAAGTGGCTGAACTATCTAGCTATTTTAATATTAGTCCTGCTCGCGTTCTGGCTTGGCAGCGAGTTCAGGAGATTCAGGCTCCGAACAAAGGATTTGTGGGAGATAGACGCATTCAAATCCGGAAAGTTCTTCGTTTACCTGATCTTGAACTGCACAAAGGAGAAGATAGTGTCATGCGATGTTTTTGAGGAAAAAGAGAATTTAATTGGCGTGCTTAAGGAGCAGTTCAAAAATGAAATTCCGAACAAGATAGTCATCAACAAAACAAAGGAATGCGACGAGATTTTTGAAAAGCTCCTGAAAAGAAACAGGGTTATGGTTGCATACAGTAAGGTAAAGGCAAAGACAATAGACGACCTGATAGCAAAAAAATTAAAAGATGTAAAAGACTTGACAGAGGCGCAGGAGGAGTTAAATGACCATGTCAAGGCGCTTAACAAGGAAAGAATTAAAAGCCTGATTAAGAAACAAAGAGAGAAGCATGAGAAGAAAACTTGAAATATTAATAATATTCCTGGCATTGGCCTGCATCTGTAATGCTTATGTCTCAAGCCAGCTTTATGTGAACAGTACATTAAAGTTCTATGGAGGAGACTGCGTAAACAACACCCATTGCACGTCAAATTACTGCCTGAACAACACCTGCGCCTGCCTTGTAAATTCTGACTGTGTTTATGGAGGATACTGCAGTACAGGTGTCTGCTACAACAACGCTTCAATCTATACTGAATTTAGTAATTACTCACATAATACAATAATGACAATTATTGGAAACAATTACTATCCCAACAGCGTGGCGTTATTGAAGATAATGAATGCTTCCGGAAGCATCGTAAACAGTTTTCCGATAAACGTGAGTGTCAATTCAACTGGCTCTTTTGTGTATTATTACAATGTGACTGCACCAAACGGAAGTTATACAATAATCGGCGAAGGAATTCTCCGCTATTTGGATTATGCAAACAAAACAGTGGAAATCAGCTCGCCATACAGATTTTATGGGCGGATTATAAACCCGTTTAACGGCACTGTGCCATCAAACTTGAGTGTCTATTACAATGGAATCCTGATCGCTGTAGATGATGAAGTGTACGATCTACTTTTTGATTATGGAAATAAGTATGACATAATAATTAAGCCAGATATACAGCATATAAAGCAGCTGCTGATTCACTGGATAGCAAATCAGGGGCATGTCGGCGACATTATGGGTTTTGATGAAGCACCCCCTGTGGGCAATTACAGCAGCGTAATTGTATTTTATCCGTTAATCACAAATTATGAAGACATAATCCTGACCCTCAATGATATTAAAAATATAAAATTATACAAATGTGCTAACTGGAATTTCACAGGAAGAAGGTGCATTAATTTTAATTGGACGCTGATTGGCGCCTCTTTAAATTATGAAATAAACCTTACATTCACGCCAGGCGACCCAGGGATAGGAATTGAAAAAACAAGCGTTGCTGAGGTTAAGAAGATTATTGGAGAGGAAAAGAGAAGATCGTCGTATGTTTCAGGCGCAATTGCAAAATTAGGTGGGCTGGATGAAGTGCTGTTGGCAGAAACATGCCTTGGCACAAACCAGAACTTCCTATTTTATCTTAATAACAAAAAATATTCTGCAACGCAGGTGAATTTAACTGAAAATTCAAGCACAATTGAGATTAATGGCAGGATTTATGTTTTAAAATTAGGCGAGACTGTTAAAATAGATATTGACGGAAATGGTCTGAATGACATTAAGGTTAATTTTGAAAGTGCCAAGTATTCAAAATCCTGCTATAAATTCTACGAGCTCAGGGAGATTGCCGGGAACATGACTGAAGAGGCGCTTGTGAAAAAGACCTGGAGGACTGCCGCGAAAATTATCCAAAGCTGGAATTATCTGCTGTTGTTGATATTGGCTATTTTGCTTGCAATAATCTTTGTTTATATTTATTACAGACTCAAAGAAAATAAGAGGAAGCAGGAAGAGATTCTTAAGAAAGAACAGAAAAAGAAAGCCAGGAAAAAGCAGAAAAAGAAACTTAAGAAATAAAGAAAGATTTTTAAATAGTTGATATTCATTCTTGACTATGGAATACAATCTCGAGCTTGACAACGCAGTCAATGAAATAAGGAAGCAGAAGGCAAAGACTGTCTGCATTCAATTGGCAGACGGGCTGAAGCCTGAAGCGAAGAAAATAGCTGATTTCATAGAGGAAAAGACAGACGCAAATGTTATGATTTATCTTGGAAGCTGCTTCGGTGCCTGCGATACCCCCAAGATTGATGCTGACTTGCTTATGCAGTTCGGGCACAATGAGTTTCCCTGGGCAAGGCAGGTGCTTAAATGAATGAGCTGACAATAATACTTGATTTAATCGTTGTTTTCCTGGGGCTTTTTGCTGGTGTTGTGCTGGCATTCATTGCGCCTGAGGAGCTCAAGGCAGGAAGAAATTATTTCAAGTGGTTCAAGACAATTCTTCTGATTATGATGGTTGCGCTGATGATTTATTTTGGCGTGGACCTTTACCTAGTTGCGCTGAATGTATTCATGCTGGCATTTTTTTACCTGTTTGAAATGGAGTACTTGGTTCTTGGATTCGTGCTTCTGTCAAGCAATGTGGGCAGCGAGGCGTTTTTCATCCAGTCTGCGCTGGCATTTATCTACGGGCTTCCTGAAGGAACGCTGTTCGCAGAGAAAATAATCAGGAAAAAAAGAGCAGAGATACTGTTCAGGGCATTCAAGCACTACAACTGGTTTCTTGTATTCAGCATAATAATGTTCCTGATTTCTCTTAACGCGTAGATTGGAGGCTATTGATGGAAGCTTATGATTTAGAAGGGTCCAAAAACGAGGAACGGATAAGGAAGCTGAAGGAAAAAATCATAGATATAGACCCTGACAGAGAATACACCTTGGCTGAACTGGTAACCGGCGACAGAGGTCTTCGCAATTACCTGGGAAAACAGAAGCAATTTGATGGAATTGAGGCTATTGCGCAGCTGAACGAGGCAATTCTGCAGCTTGGTGGCTCAATTGATGATGAAATTGACCTAATAAGAGGTATGCCAGAGGCAAAAATTCTGGAATTTCCAAAAAAGAAGGAAAAATTATATTCTGACAGCGAGGATTCAGTCTCGCTTTATATGCAGCAGGCATATCATGAAATTCTAACACGCAAAGAAGAGAGAGAGGCTGGAAAAAGAATAAGCAGAGCAAGAAAAAACCTGAAGCATTTGAATGCAATTAAAAATCAGAAGGAAAAAAGAAGTTTGACTTTAGAAACAGAATATGAAGCTGCTGAAAAAGAATTTAGTGAAGCAGTGAATTATCTTGTTGTAAATAACCTGAGGTTTGCCATATCTATTGCCAGGAAATATTATTCAACAACTATGTCTCTTTCGGATCGGATTCAGGAAGGAAACATCGGGCTTATGAAAGCTGCTGAAAAATTCAGATATAGAAAAGCTAAGTTCGTCACATATGCAAGATATTGGGTGAATCAGGCCATTAAGAGGGCGCTTTCAGAAAGCAATGAAATTAGGATACCGCTCCATGCGTATGATGATATAAGGAGGATAGAAAAAATTAGGGATGAACTAAGAGGAAACCTTGGAAAGGAGCCAACTATCAAAGAAATATCAGAAAAGGCAGAGTTTACCGAAGAAAAGGTCAATAGGATATTTTTATCAATGAAAACAAGGAATACTTCTTCACTGCAGGAAATGCTTAGTGACAGCGAAACAGAGCTGGGTGATTTAATTGCAGATGAAAAAGCTGAAAATCCCGCGCTTGAGGCAGAAAAGAATGACATGAGTGAAGGAGTGGAAAAAGAGCTAAAAAAATTACCCAGGGTACGGGATGAAGAAATAGTCAGAATGAGATTTGGCATTGGTTACCCCAAAGAGTATACCCTGGAAGAGGTTGGAAAGCATTTTGGAATTACAAGAGAAAGAGTAAGGCAGATAGAGACAAGGGCAATTGTTAAATTGAGACAGAATAGATTGCACAGAACTGCCCTTGAGCAGTTCAAGATTACCACCTGACTTTCTTGATTCCAAGATAATATGCAAAATGATTTGCCATTATGTGCAGGAAAAAGCTGAAAACAACAATTATTGATATTGCCTGCCACGACGGAACATAAAACAGCGCTCCGAACAGCAATGCGCCAACAACATAGTCAAGCTGGTCAAATGGAATCCATCTTCCGCCTGCCTTGATGCCAATCCTTCTCTTGAAGAAGCTTTTTACAGCATCGCCGAATATGGCGCCGAAGCCAAGGAAGAAGCCGAGCCAGACCGTTGACTGCGAATAATCAATCAGGCTTATCTTCTGGAAAAAAGAATACTGGTAAAGAATCTGCTGGGCGTAAAAGATAATTGAGCCTGTAAAAATTGCAAAAATAACCCCTCTCCATGTCTTGTGGCTCCCCAGCATCTGCCTCCCCCTGAATTTCTTGCCTAAATCAATCGGATAGGCAAACTCTTTCAGAAAATGCTTCCCAAAAACAGGGGAAGCGTTTGCAAGATAAGCTGGAAGGAAGAAATAAAGGCACTGGACAATTAACAGATAGATGCTCATAGGAATACCGCCAATGCAACTAAAATTCCAATAACTGCGCCAATAAATATTTCAAGCGGGGTATGTGCTGCGAATTCCTTTATCGGGCTTTGCTTTAATTTTATGAAACCAAGCAGCCTGTTTATTATTTGTGTGTTCCGCTGTGTATGCATTCTTCCAACAGATATGTCCTGGATAATTACAACGGCAATGAAAAGCATCACAACAAAAAGCGATGAAACGCCTTCAGTCAGGTAAATTGATGTCAGGAGCGCAAAGACAACAGAGGTATGCGAGCTTGGCATTCCGCCGAATGCAAGTAATGTTGCAGGCAGTATTCTTTTTGCTTTTATCGAGTATATCACAAATTTCAGGAACTGCGTTATTATGTAAGTGAGAATGCCTGCAATGAATATTTTGTTTGTTATTAAATCAGCTAAAAATGTCATCTAAGTCACCTTATTATATACTAAAACAGCCTATAAATAAAAAGCTTTGGTTTTTAGAAAGGTTTAAAAATCCCCTGCTTAACTGGTATTTCATTGCCTCCGTAGCTTAGCAGGTAGAGCACGCGGCTGTTAACCGCGGGGTCGACAGTTCGAGTCTGTCCGGAGGCGCTTTTGTTCTAAGATGACGCAAATCACAATTTGCGGGCATTTTAAACTCGCATGAGGCTCGTTAAAAATGGCAAAAAAGCAGGAAATTAAAATCGTGACAAAGGAGCCGGCAATAGACATTGCATTGGATACAATTAATATTAGAAAGCAGGCGTTTATATTTGTAGGAAGCAAGAGAAGCGCAGAGGCGACTGCTGAGAAAGTTGCAAAAAAACTTGATGAAAGCAAGGAGCTGGCTGAGCTGGCTGAAAAAATTCTTGAGGTGCTTGCAAAGCCCACAAAGCAGTGCGAAAGGCTGGCAAGATGCATAAGGAAAGGAACCGCATTTCATCATGCAGGCCTGCATCACAAACAGCGCGAATTGATCGAGGAGAATTTCAGGAAAGGGCTTATAAAAGTCATTGCGTGCACGCCGACGCTTGCGATGGGAGTTGACCTTCCTGCATTCAGGGCAATCCTGAAGGACTTGAAAAGGTTTGACGGCGAATTCGGCGCATCCTGGATTCCTGTGCTTGAGTACATGCAGATGAGCGGAAGGGCAGGCAGGCCGAGCTTTGACAATTACGGCGAGGCAATCTGCATTGCATCGACAAAAGGCGAGAAAAAGGCAATTTATGACAGATATGTGTGCGGCGAGCCAGAGGAGATTTACTCGAAGCTTGCAGTGGAGCCTGTACTGAGGACATACCTGCTTTCGCTGATTGCAACAGATTTCGTGAACACAAAAAAAGAGATATTCAGCTTCTTTGAAAAGACATTCTGGGCATTCCAGTTCGGCGACATGAAAAAACTGCATAAAATAATAATAAAGATGCTGAATCTCCTGCTTGAATTCAACTTCATCAAGATGAAAAACGAGGAATTTGCCTCTGCTGACGAGATTGACAGTGAAAGGATAGAAGCGACATTGGTTGGCAAAAGGGTTGCAGAACTTTACATAGACCCGCTGACTGCCAACAACCTTATTTTAGGCATGGCAAGGGCAATAAACATTGGGCTTAATGATTTTGCATTGTTGCAGCTGATTACAAACCAGCTTGAGATAAGGCCGCTGCTCAAGGTGAAAAACGCAGACTATGAACTGGTGCAGGAGAAGCTGCTGAGGGCGAAGCTTCTCGTCGAGGAGCCGCCTGAATTCCAGCCGGATTATTATGATTTTGTCAACTCAGTCAAAACAGCCATGTTCTTTGAGGACTGGGTAAATGAAAGCGACGAGGAGCATCTGCTTGAGAAGTATGGCATAAGGCCCGGCGAAACAAGGGCTAAGCTTGACAGCGCTGACTGGCTTCTTTATTCTGCAGAGGTTCTTGCAGGGCTGATGAAATTCCACAGGCTTGTTAGCGAAATAATAAAGATGAGGATAAGGATTGAGCATGGCGTCAAGGAAGAGCTGATTGCGCTTCTGAAGCTGAAGGGAATCGGAAGAGTCAGGGCAAGGAAGATGTTCAATTCAAAGATAAAAGACATCGGGGATGTTAAAAAAGCAGATCTTCTGACATTAGCCCAGCTTATTGGCAAGAAAACAGCAATGAATGTCAAAGAGCAGGTTGGGCAGAAGATTGAATCTAATCTGAAGGATTACTGAGCTTGCCTGCCCTGTAGAGCATTGATGTGTCTTTCTTTGCCTGCTCTCCAAGCAAAAGAAAAATGGCGAGCGAAGGCAAAAACAACTTAAGATTGTCATAATTCGAAATTGCTGCATAGCCTGAAGCGCCCATTAATGTGGATTCTCCAACAGTCCTCAAATAATCCCGTAACTTCGGCTTTCTCAACGCCCTCCAGTCTGCCAATGCATCAATGTCTTCAGCTAATTCGGGCTTTTCTACCGTTGCTATTCTTACTTTTGCGTCAATGTTTGATGCAAATTTGCTTACATTCTGATTTCCTGCTTTTTCAAGGTCAGTTATGCTAAGCGTATTGTTCCACCATTTTAAAGCCAAGGAATTTCCATCTTCTTTGAAATACTTTATCAGATAATACCAATTCATTGGGTTAAGCCATCTTCTTGTAAGGTAAATATTATCTGCTTCTTCCATTATCCTTGACATTGTTTCATCAGCAGGCCCTTCATTTCTTAAATGAGCTGCACCCTTTCTGATAATCTCTGCAAAATCTCTGTTAATGCGCAATTTTGACACATTTGCAATCCTGAACCTTCCTTCTTCGCAGCGAAGGCCCGGGCGCCAGCCAAAAATTCCGCCTGTTTTAATGTATTTCTTGTCAATAAAAGGCAGAATCATTGTGTAATCATCAATTTTTTTGCAGGATTCTTCAAAATGATTTATTGCGCCTGGCGTAAGCCTTACAATGTCGCATGTTGAAACAATTACTTCAAGTTCTTCATCCCTGTGGTCTGAAATTATTGCATCCAAGCCAAGGCACGCTGTCTCGCTAAGCGAGTTTCCCTGTTTAATCAGCTTTTTGTAGCCAGTTACTTTTCGCCCAATCTCTTCAGGCCCCACCACATAAACTTCTCCAGAAGTCCGTTTGTAAGAGTTGAATGCATCGATAGGGTACTGCACCATTGGCTTGTCGTTAATCTTCATCAGCGGCTTGTAAGTTAGAAATCTTTCGCGATAGATTATG
>CAIMOB010000022.1 GCA_903842985.1 uncultured archaeon | reverse complement strand
TAGAAAAAATACGCCTGATGGCAATGACTGTTGCAGTTATTGTGGCAATCAACGTCATTTTTATGAACCCTTTCTTGGTAAGCTATGAAATTCCAGGAAAAACAAGTTTTGTTGCACTGCTTTTATCTGACTTTGGAGGGATTCTGGGGTTCAGCGTGTTTGCGCTGGTTCTTTTTGCAGTTGGCTTTGTTTCCCACAGCAGGAAAAAGCTTTACTCATACCCACTTTTCTTATTTTTCATAATAATGTTTTTCATAAAATCTGAAACTGCGGTCTACTCAAATTTCCTTGTTTCTTTTTTCGCAGGTATCGGCCTGTTCAGGCTTGCGAAAATGAAATGGAAAGTTGAGCTTATCAGGGATTTGATTGTTGTTATGCTGGTATGCGGGATTATGTTCTCTGCAGTTTCCTATGTTAAAAATCTGAGCTCCTCTCTGCCTGACAAGGAGTCTAAGGATGCTATGGGCTGGCTCAGCAGGAACAGGCAGGGCGTTGTTTTTACGCACTATTCAAACGGATTCATCATTGAAACGCTTGGGGATAAAAAAGTTTTGATGGATTCAATGTCAAGATATGAGCCAAAATTCAATGAACTGCTTAATGATTCAGACACTGTGCTAAACTCAAGAAATCTCGAGATTACAGACAAAATTTTTAAAAAGTATGAGATTAGCTATATATTGATAGATAAAGTAATGAAAGAAAACATATGGAAAGGTGAAGAGGGCGGCTTGTTGTTTTTGCTGACAAACCAACAGGTTTTTGAAAAAATCTATTCGAGCAAAAATGTGGAAATCTGGAGATACAAAAAATGAACCCGGTCGTTAACATTGTTTTGTGGTGCGTGTACGTGCTTTCCTTATACTTTGCAGTATTCTGGTTTTTGGTGTTGGTTGACAGTGGAGTTACAAAGGAAAATAAAAAATTAAACAGGTTTCCATTTGTAACAATCGCCATACCTGCATATAATGAAGAAAAGGTTATAGAAAGCACGATAAAATCTGCGCTGGAATTGAAATACCCAAAAGACAGGATTGAAATAATTGCAGTAAGCCACGGCTCAACAGACAAGACACTGAGCATAATGAACAAATATGGAGAAAAAATAAAGGTTATAAGCATAGAAAGAAAGGGTGATGAAAGAAAAGGCGCGCCAATGAATGCGGCATTGAAACTGGCGAAAGGCGAGTTCTTTGTCTGCCTGGATGCTGACTCAATCCCTGAAAAAGACGCGCTGCTCAAGATTCTTCCACATTTCTCTGATAGGGATGTTGCCTGCGTTCTTCCGTCGATGAAGGTTGACAATCCAAAAAGCTTCTGGCAGAAGGCGCAGTGGACAGAGTATCTTGTCAACATGTTCTACAAAAAACTGATGACAAACCTGAACTGCATCCATGTTGCGCCCGGCCCTTTCTCTGTTTACCGGACAGCTGCGCTGAGAAGGGTCGGCGGCTATGATGAGAAAAATCTGACAGAAGACTTGGAGATAACATACAAGCTTCAGAAAAACCAATACAGAATAATCCAGCTTTTGGACACTCAGGTCCACACAAAATCACCTGCGACATTTAAGGAGCTGTACAAGCAGAGAAACAGGTGGTTCAAGGGTGCATTCCTGACAACAATCCAGTACAGGAAAATGATATTTAACAGAAAATACGGCGATTTTGCGATGATACAGCTCCCAGTAGTTATTATCTCCGGCTTGCTTGCGATGACTCTGCTTTTTGTATCAGCGTATTACGCAATACAGCCGAGGCTTGATTTTTTAGCAAACCTAAGCACAATAAACTTTGACTTCTGGACTTTGCTTAAAAATTTTTCATTGAACTTCAACCTATTTGACCTGAATTATGCGCTGATAATGTCCAGTATTTTCATGCTTCTGTTTTCAGTTATTATAGTCTATAAATCACACAAGCACAGCAATGAAAAACTCCTTGAGAACGGCATTCTGCCTTTTCTTTTCTTTTTTGTTTACTATTATCTCATAATGGGCATTGCCTGGTTCGGCGTAACGATAGATTTATTAACAAAAAGAATTCAAAAATGGTAATGAACAGAGGAATAAGCAAAGGAAAATACCTGCTTGCAGCATTTATTACAGTAGCAATATTCCTGCTGGGCATGCTATTGGGGCTTGTCATAGAAGGAAAGCGCGTTGGTTACATGCAGTCTTTTGCAGACCAGCAAAAACTTGAATACGGAAGCCTGCAGCTGCAGTACCAGTACATAACTGAGCTTGGGCAGGAAAAGAACTGCCCCGCAGTCCTTGCAACTTTTGAAAAATACATGGGAACACTTGTCAAGGCACAGAACAGGCTTGAGGAGTATGAGAAGGATGCTAAACTTGACAGGAACGAGTTCAGGCTTATCAAGCAGGATTACACCCAGGCAGAGCTTAATTTCTGGCTGCTTTCAAAAAAGGTGAAGGAGATATGCAAAAAAGATGTTGTGGGTGTCCTGTATTTTTATTCAGCAGACACTCTCTGCGCAGACTGTGAAAAGCAGTCTTTTGTATTATCCTATCTCAAGCAAAAATTTAATGACAAACTGCTTGTTTTCGCAATAGATGAAACATTGGACATAGAGCCGATGGTAAATATCCTGAAAGAAACGTATAATATAACAAAATATCCCTCTCTTGTTATTGAAGATAAGGTTTTCAGCGGATTTGTAGAGAATGACGCAATCCTTAAGGAAATATGCTCGCTCTACAGCGAGCCTACTGAAGAATGTAAGATTACTTCTTGAGCTTGATGAAATCGCCGATTGTGAATTCCTTTGTCTTTGCCGGCTTCAGGTCAACTTTTTCCTCTTTAAGCTCCTGAATGATTTTAATCTTGAGGAATCTCTGAAGTTTTTTTGCAGTGTTCAGGCTCGGCTTCAGGTGCCCGCTTTCAATCTTTTGTATGAAAGATGCCTTCTCATTTATTTTAAATGCGAGTTCCTCCTGCTTTAAGCCAAGCGCTTCTCTTTTTTTCCTGATTAAATCATTATAGTTTTCAACGTAGCCAAACACCTGTTCATCTTCTTGAATCCTTGATTTAGAAATAATCAGCTTTGGCCTAACCAAAAGCTTTCCGTGCCTTGCGCAGTCGCTGCAAACATTTAGTTCAACTCCTTCAACAATTGCGTTAACAAGTTCAGCTTCCCTTCCACATAGTTCGCAGTGCATTGTTTCACCTTTTTTGACTGAATTTTAAATGGAACTAAGCGGGGAGGGGGACTCGAACCCCCGAATAATCGCTATCAGCATGTCATTGGCTTGCGCCTAAACACGTCGTTCTGCAGGCGATCGCCTTAGCCGCTTGGCTACCCCCGCGCTAGTTTGTAAGTTATCTTATTTTATATATAAATATAGCGCAAAATAAACGGGCCTGGAGGCAGCGCAAATCAGAGATTTGCTGGTCTCCAGTCCTAACGGGCCTGGAGGGATTCGAACCCTCGACCTACAGCTTAGAAGGCTGCCGCGCTATCCAAGCTGCGCTACAGGCCCATAAAATTAGAACTAAAGGTTTTTGTTTATAAAGTTTTGCCCTTAAGAAATGTAGCTCAATTTCTTTTTCTCCTGCTCTGAAACTGTCTGCTCCTTCTGCTCCATAATGTGCTTTAATTTATCTTCAAATTTCTCTGCCTGCTTCAGCAATGGCTTGTAATCAATACTAAGATTAAGGTATTTGTCAAGCGCCTCGACAGCTTTTGCAGCTGCCTTGCTG
>CAIMOB010000021.1 GCA_903842985.1 uncultured archaeon | reverse complement strand
GAAAAAATTTCGAAAAAACGACTCCTAGAACAAATCCGAGAAACAGAAACCAGATCAGCTCGTAGTTCATATGAATTGTGAATCCATTCTTGCTTTTTTCAAAATAAATGTCAAGATTGCTGAGCTCTATTGCATATTCTGCGTAAACCAATGCATTCTGGTTGCTATTTGTCTTAAGCGAATTTGCATATTCATAATAACTGTAGCCAAATATTGGGAATATGCCTTTCTGCGCCTGCTCTGCAATCACCATTTTTGCAGAATTTAGCTTTTGGGTCAATAAAAGCAGTATTTTTTCAGGCGCGACATTCATTGTGCTGAGTATTATATCCGCATCTGCCTTTGCAATGCTCGCCTTGAACAGGCAGCGCTCGTATCTCTTGCTGTTCAGCTCGCCCTGCGCCTGCATTAAGTCTGATTTTATATTTTTAAGGTCATTAAAAAATAACGAGATGTATTCGTATCTTTCCTCAGCTTCAGAAATCTTCTCGATGCACGAATTCTTGAGCGCCTCTTTGTCTAGCTTGATTGGCACTCCCGGCTTTCCAAAAAATATGCTCCACGACTTTGCGCTGTTTAGCCTCTCGATGGAGTTTGCCAGATTAAAATTTGCTTCTTTGCTGTTTTTTTCAATAATTGACTTTTCAAGCTCATTCAGATTCTCTTCTGATTCTGCAATCCTTTCATTTACAATCATGTAAGCTTCCAAGTCAGTTATTGTCTCTATTTTCTTTTTTTCCACATTACTCCTAAATTTATTTAGAGCTCCCCTTGCTTCTGACAATGAATTGTTCAGCTCTTCGAATGTGAAATTTCTTTCTGACAGGTAAAGCTGATCAAACATAACGGCTGCGCCGTAGCAGAAGCTTGCTGCTGAATAGTAAGCTCTCTTCTCGAGCGCTGCTTCGGCATCCCTTGTGAGATTAAGTGAACTTGTTTCGAACGCAAGTGAATTGTTTGACATTGGTTTCCCTGATTTATATATATAATTCAGGGTTTCGGTAAGAATAGTGCTGCTTCTTTCGCAAAGATTTGAAGCGATTGATTTCATTGTGGATTCGTAGCCCTTGTTAACTTCAAATGAAATATTTTTCCTGAAATTCTTGCCTGTAAACTCATAAAGCGCTTCGTCAATGTTGGAAACCTCAATCAATGTTATGTTCTTTGATTCTGCATATTTCATGAAGTCTATTGTCTCATTTTCATCTGAGCTTAGGCTTTCTCCTGTAGGAATCAGAACCTTTTTTATGCCTGCAGAAGATGCCGCGTCAATCTTCTGCTTAAGTCCGCCAACAGGCCCTATGAGATTTCCCGAATCTATTGTGCCGGTTATTGCTGTTGACTTGTCAAGCTCAAGATTGTTCAGCAGCGCTATTGTCAATAAGGTTGTTGCTGCGCCTGCGCTCGGACCTCCGACAAGCGCGGAGCTTGCCCTGATTGTATAGAAAAAATCATATCTGCTGCAGTCTGTTTCAATGTAATGGCAGGCAACCTGCTTTGCAAACCTTGTGGCTATTTGAGTATCAAGCTTTGAAAGCGGGAATGATTCGATAAAAACACGTCCTTTGCCATCGGCTATCTCCAAATCAAGATCTGCAATGCTTCCTTGGAGTTTTCCTTCATTTTCAGCTACTGCAAGAAGCTTTATTGAACCCTGCTTGGCGCTTGCCAATGGAGCAAGGAGCAATAATAACATTACAAGTATTAATTTCCTCATGCAGATTATTGCTTCAGGCGGTTTTAAAAATGTTTCTAAAGAAGTGCGTTAAAAAGCGCTGTGCTGACATAAGTTTCCAGGAATGCTGCCAGAGTTATGAATGCCACTGAAAGCAAAAATATAACTGAAGCATCTGTCATTATGTTTTTGAATGGCTCACTTCTGAACTTCTCCTTCATCAGCGCCTTTGAAACAACTCCGCCTGCTATTGCCGCAAGCATAAAGCCAAAAAGCTCTGGAAGCAGGTGCACAAGGAATATCCCGAAGATGGCTGTTTTGTTTAATGTTGTTGTCAGATTATTTATTACAAATAAAATAAATGTTGAGAATACGCTTGCATTCAGCACAATAAGGAACATTGCGCCTGCGCCGTAAAAGAATGAGAGTATAAAGCAAAGCAGAACAACTGCCAGATTATTTTCAAGAAGACCCAAAAATCCCTGGAAGCTTGAGCCTATTCCCTGCACAAGCTTGTTTTGGACAAGCTCGCTGCTAAGCCCTTCCTGGCTTTTTAGCAGGTTAAGCTGGTAATCAAAGATATTTACACCCAATAAAAGCCCGAGCAAAAAACATCCTGCCAATATGCCCAAAAAAATAAACAAGTAAACTTCAAAAATGTCCCTATGGTCATAAAAAAATCTTCTTAGGCCGTCTTTTCTTTCTCTTCTCTCTTCAATTGCCAGAAGCTTAAAAACTGTCGGCACCAGCAGCAGGGTTACCAGAAACATTGCTGCCAAAGAAATGGATTCTTTAAAGAATACTTTAGATGTAAAATAAGCAATAAAAACATACAAAAGACCTAAAAAAAATGCATAATACGGCCTTCTCTCAATTGTTTTTATTTTGAGAAACTGTTCAAAGACCATTTTCTCTTTTTATCCTGCCCAAATAGCTGTCGAGGCCAAAACTGTCTTTTTTCCTTCCAGAACCAAGCATGAGGATAAGCGCAAGCAATGCGACAAGCAGCAAAATCCAAATCAGCTTGCTTGATTTAAGCGTGTCCAGCGAGAATATTCCTGACGCCTTGCCTATAGGAACATTTCCTTTGGTTTCATTCACAACAACGGGTGTTTCTGGCTCAGTCTCCGGCTGTTGCTGCGCTACAATTCCTGAATCATCTGGTTCTGTTTTCTTTTCTTCTTCTGGCCGCACCACAATTCCTGACCTGCTGGGATTTGGTGTTGGAGTCATTATTCCTGAATGCCCGCTGTGACTTCCTCCAGAACTTTTGCTTGATGTTTTGACATTGAACTGTTTGGTTGCTGAAAATGTGAAGTTATTTATGCTTAGTGTCGCGCTTACATCATATGTTCCTGCTGAAGAAGGCGCCTTAAATACATAACTGAAATTGCCTGAGTTTGTTGTTTCTACATCGTGGGTTCCAGAAGGAGTTTTCAATGATATTGTTAGATGACTTCCTGTGCCGTCGTCCCTTGCAACCTTCCCGGTTACTGTGGTATCGCTGTTTGCATTCACTGGGCTTGAAACCTGCATTGTAAGAACATATGAGTTAATCAAATCAAATGGTTCTGAGGCATGCGCCCTGTTGCCAACTGTGTCTGTTGCATACACTGTCAGCTGGTAGGTTCCAACTGAATAATTTATCGTTGTGGGGTAATCAGCGGAATAAGTATTTACATTTTTTACAAGATTTATTGTCTGGTTATTTCTATTAGGGTCAATTATAAATGCGTAAACATCTGCAACGCCGCTGTAGTCTGTTGCCAATGCAGAGATTTTTGCTGTCTGCCCTCTTGGCAGTGTTCTTATGCTTGCAAGGGTTATGTCTGGGCCTGAGATATCTATAACTTTAATGGCGCGTCTCTCGCTTTCACCAATGTTATCTGCGTCATCTTTGCATTCGACATACCAGTTAAACTCACCGACATCTGATATTCTTGAAATCTCTGCTGTCACTGAATTGTTTACTGAAATATCTGCAGTTGCGTTTCCAATGTGCAATTTGCAGTCAAGCACAGGGTCATAGTTATCAGTTGCAGTGAAAAAGTATGTTGTATGAACATCGACTGTTGTTGCATCTGGAGGCGCTACCAGATCTATTTCCGGAGGCAGCTTGTCTATTATGAATTTGAATTCAAGTGTCCTTAGGTTTCCAACGCTGTCATTTGCGTAAATCATGACTGTGTTTTCGCCGTCTGTGCCGTTTGCTGTGTCTATTGAGAATGATTCAGAAGCCTGTACTGTCTGGCCCTGATACTCATACCAAACTTTGTCAACTCCATAATTATCTGTCACTCCTGTATTTATTGGGGTTCCTGCCTTCATTATCACGCCATTTCTTAGGCTTGTTGTTATGTTTGGCGGGGTCTTATCCAATGTGAATGTTCTTTCTGAGCTTGTTGCTTCCCAGCCAACCAAATCCGCGCATTTTACAGACCATTTATGTGTTCCTTCTGGCGCTTCTGAAGCTGCAATTGCAGTTGTTTCATTATTGTTTGCAGTTGTGTTTGCTTCGTTTCTTCCGTCAACATTCAATATGCAGTTCAGGGTTGGAGCTAGATTGTCTGCCGCGATAAATGAGAACCTTGAATTGTTGCTCATCATTGCATTTTCCTTCGGCGCAACCAGCGCAACTACAGGAGGTTTTCCGTCAATTGTAAGCTGGCCTGGATAATTTACTATTGCGCCGCCGTTGTTCTGCGCGCTAAACTTATAGCAAACAATTGTAGAGTCAGGATAAGGAAGTGATAATTGGTCAGAATATGTATTCACATTTTTTGTCAATGATGCGACGCTTGTTACGTTGCTGCATAGCCCATAGACCAGAGACACTGATTCAACGCCTGTTTCTGGGTCTGTTGCCTCCACAGAGAATAACTGCAAAGCGCCTTCTTTCAAGAATGAATTATTTTGAGGGACTATGTTAAGAAGCAATGGCGGGGTATTATCATTTAACACTTGAAATTGAAGCGTATTTATTGTTGATGCTTTTGCATAATCTGTTGTCACAAAAGTCCAGGTGTGTGTTTGGTCAGCATCAACCTTGTCTGCTTTTAATTCAAGGCCAAAGTTCTGCGTTCCCCAACTTGAGATTGCGGATGTTGTTGTGAAATAATTTATTATGTTCCCTGCTGTCAGTGTCCAGTCAGTCGGCGAGATTGCTGTCAAAATGTGGAACCCTGCTGGAATAATTGTTAGATTGTTTATCGAGCTTGTGCTGAAGAAGCTGTTTTCAACTGATAATGTTATGTTCGCTGTTCTTGTTTCATAAATCTGCAAATAGTTTGAGCTTACAGTTGCAGTGTGAGCAGCTGAAACAGAAACAGATAAAATCAATAGTACTAGCAGGTAAATGCCTCTTTTTGGGGGTACCATTGGCAGTTTATTAGTATCAAGCAGTATATAAAGTTTACGTTTTTGTATACTGGTATAGTTTAGTCCTCTGAGAAATCATCAATTGTATGCTCTATCTGCTGGCTTGAAGGCATGCCTCTTTTATGCATATATTCATTTGCCAGTATCCAGAAAACAAGGCCCAAAGCCTTTCTTCCCTTGTTGTTGCAGGGAATTATTAGGTCAAGGTCATTTGACTGGTTGTTTGTGTCGCACAAACCAACTATCACCATTCCTGACTTTTTTGCATCATGCACAGCATTCTTATCAAGCCATGCATCAACAACAACCAAAAGCTTGAATTCCGAGAATTCCTTAAGAGTGAGATTTGTCATTGTTCCTGGCGTGTATCTGCCGGGCATGACATTTATTCCTGTTATTTTGCTGAATAATTTCAATGGCTTCCAGCCGTTTTCCCTTTTGCTTATGACGACAATTTCACTTGGCGCAAATCTTGAGATGAAGTCAGCTGCAACCCTTAATCTCTCGTCGATCTTCTGCAGGTTCATTACTACTAGCCCGTCTGGCTTTATCTTGTAGATGAAGTTCTCCATGTACTTTGTCTTGAACTTTGTGCCTATGTGTATTCCTGACTTTAGGTACTGGTCCATTTCAACTATCAATTGCGGTTCTGTCATATTATAAGCAAGAATCCAATTTCTTGCGTTTTTGTTGCCTCAGCAAGCAATGCCCTTGACCCGTTTCCGATAGCCAAAGGTGTTGGCAATATATTAAAAGGAAGGGCGGTTGTATATAAAGGTAATTATTTAGAATATTATAAAAAATAAATTAATATATTTGCAGTATTGTTATTTTAAATCCATTTTTTATGAATGCAACACAATGTATTTATAAGTTTAGTTTTCCAAAAGATATTTAAATGTCCTATTTTGTCTATTTAAAAGTGTTGGAGATCAAATGAGATTTAGTAAGCCTTTATTTATTATACCTCCTTTTCCAGGAAACAATCAAGATAATCGAAGTTTGCTTTTGGGCATTGGTTATATTTCTCAATATTTGCTTGACAACAAAATACAAAATAAAGTTCTCGATATGAGATTAGGATATAACTTGGATTACGTTAAAAAATATCTTGATGAACATAAGCCTGATTTAGTTGCAGTGCTGACTTTTAGCTACGGTCACATTGAAGCATACAATGTTGCTAAAGCAGTAAAGAAAAAAGGCTACAATGTTTTGCTTGGCGGTTATCATGTGTCAACAATTGGATCAAAAATCCTTCAAGAAACTTCTGCTGATTTTGCTATCAAATTTGAAGGAGAAGAGCCGATGCTGGAGCTTTGCAGAGGAGACCATTTTAATAATATTCTTAGCTTGATATACAGAGAAAATGGAAAAATAATAGAAAATCCAACAAGAATGCCCCTACATAATTTGGACAAGCTT
>CAIMOB010000020.1 GCA_903842985.1 uncultured archaeon | reverse complement strand
TGTTTATGTCGCTGCTTGCTAGTTTTATCCTTGCTTTTGGCATAATTCACCTGGGTTTACCGTCATAATGAATCCGATTCATTATGGAGATGAAAGCAAAATTAAATTTGTTTCTTCTTTATTTCTGTGCACATTCCCACTGCAACTGTTGCGCCCATGTCCCTGACAGCGAATCTTGCCATCTGCGGGATATCCTTCTGGGTTTCTATGCAAAGCAGCTGCGTAGGCTTGATCTTCACAATTGCTACATCTCCGTTCTTAACGAAGTCCGGATTCGCCTGCAACGTTTCTCCTGTCGCAGGATTTATTTTCTTGGTAATTTCTGTTATTCTGCATGCAACCTGAGCTGTGTGCAGGTGGAATACTGGAGTGTATCCGACAGTCAATACAGTTGGGTGGTTTAATACAACCAGCTGCGCTGTGAATTCCTCTGCAACACTCGGTACATTGTTAGTGTGACCAAGCACATCTCCTCTTTGGATTTCCTTCTTTTCAAGGCCCCTGACTACAAATCCTATGTTGTCGCCAGGCTCTGCACTTGTAAGCGCCTCATGGTGCATTTCAATTGATTTTACTTCTCCTGTTCTTCCTTTGCCGTCTCTTGCAGGAACAACTATGACTTTGTCACCAACTTTCATCACGCCCGTAATTACCTTTCCGACTGGGACTGTTCCAATTCCTGATATCTGATAGACATCCTGGATTGGAAGCCTTAGCGGTAAAGTACTTGGCTTTTCCGGCGCATTAAGCTTGTCGATTGCCTCAAGCAGTGTAGGTCCTGTGTACCATGGCATCTTATCTGATTTCTTTGCGATATTTTCGCCTGGGTAAGATGCAATTGCAATGAACTGAACCTTGCTTGGGTCGTAGCCAATGGATTTCAGCAAACCTTCAACTTCTTTCTTGACTTCCTCGAATCTCTTCTGCTCGTACTTTGCCATGTCCATCTTATTGACTGCAATTATCAGCTGGTTTACTCCCATTGTTCTTGCCAGATAGACATGCTCCTTTGTCTGAGCCTGAACACCGTCTCCTGGGTTTGCAGAAACAACTAGAACACCGGCATCTGCCTGTGACGCTCCCGTAATCATGTTCTTGATGAAATCCCTGTGTCCGGGTGCGTCGATTACTGTGAAGTAATATTTCGCAGTGTCAAACCTCTTGTGTGTAAGATCTATTGTGACTCCTCTTTCCTGCTCCTCTTTTAATGTATCCATAACGAAAGCGAACTCGAAGCCGACTTTTCCGATTTCCTTTGCTCTGTCCTTGAGCTTTCTCATTGTCTGCTCGTCGATATTCTTTGTATCGTACAGCAATCTGCCTACTGTAGTTGACTTTCCGTGGTCAACGTGACCGATAAATACAAGGTTGATGTGTTCTTTTTGCTTTGCCATATTCTCCCTCCGTGGTCAATATTTTAAACGAAATTTTAAGTAAAATGGGATTATTTAAAAAGCTTTTGCTCTATGCCCCATATTTACCCCCTGTGATATATAAAAAATCGCCCATTTATAAAGGTTGCGGTTTTAAACAGCTATCTGTACAGATTGTTAAGTTGAGTTCATTACCCTCAAAGAATAGCAATAAATATTTATAAAGTTCAATTCATAGCCAGTATAAGTTTGTTAGGTAAAAGAGGCGAAATGGACAAGTCAAATGAATTAGTTCTATGGTTCGAACAGCTGGGAATAGATGATGTCGGAATTGCAGGAGGAAAAAACGCTTCTCTGGGCGAGATGTACCAGAATCTTACAAAGAAAGGCGTGAATATCCCGAACGGGTTCGCGACAACAGCGCATGCCTATGTATATTTTGTTGAAAAGGCAGGGATAAAAGACAAGATAAGAAAGATACTGACAGGACTTAACACATCAGATGTTGAAGACCTTGCAAAAAGAGGGCACGAGGCAAGGCACGCGATTCTTGAAGCTGAAATGCCTGCTGACTTGAAGAATGCAATTGCAGCAGCCTATCAAAAATTATGCGCGACTTACGGCGCAAACACAGACGTCGCTGTAAGAAGCTCTGCAACTGCAGAGGATTTGCCGACTGCAAGCTTTGCAGGACAGCAGGAAACTTACTTGAACATCAGGGGAATCACGCAGCTGCTGGACGCATGCAGGAAATGCTATGCTTCTTTGTTCACAAACAGGGCAATCTCCTACAGGGTTGACAAGGGATTTGACCATTTTAAGGTTGCATTGTCAATCGGAATCCAGAAAATGGTAAGGTCTGATTTGGCATGCTCAGGAGTTATGTTCACAATCGACACTGAAACAGGATTCCAGAACGCTGTTCTTATCAACGCCGCCTATGGTCTTGGGGAGAATGTTGTTCAGGGCGCAGTTAACCCCGATGAATATTATATTTTCAAGCCAACGCTAAAGCAGGGCTTCAGGCCGATAATATCAAAAAAAATCGGGACAAAAGAACTCAGGATGATTTATGATACGCAGGGCAATAAGACAACAAAAAATGTAAGGGTTGACCCTGCAGACCAGAAAAAATTTGTGCTTACTGATGATGAAATACTGGCGCTGGCTAAATGGGCATGCATAATTGAGGACCATTACTCAGAAGTTCACGGCAAATACACGCCGATGGACACAGAATGGGCAAAGGACGGAAAATCAAACCAGCTTTTCATTGTCCAGGCGAGGCCCGAGACAGTGCAGAGCCAGAAGAACAAGAATATTCTTGAGGAATATGAGCTTAAGGAAAAGGGAAAGCTAATAGTCTCCGGAAGGAGCGTCGGCTCAAAAATCGGGCAGGGCGAGGTTAATGTAATAAGAGATGTCAAGGACATCAGCAAATTCAAGAAAGGGCAGGTGCTTGTGACAGAGATGACAGACCCGGACTGGGAGCCGATAATGAAGATTGCAGCTGCAATTGTTACAAACAGGGGCGGAAGGACCTGCCATGCCGCAATTATCTCAAGGGAGCTTGGAATCCCCTGTGTCGTCGGAACAATTGACGGCACAGAAAAGATAAAGCATGGGCAGAAAGTAACTGTCTCCTGCGCAGAAGGGGATGACGGACGCGTTTACGAAGGCATTCTAAAGTTTGAAGTCAAGACAACTAACCTGCAGAACCTGCCAAGGCCGAAGACAAAAGTAATGATGAATGTCGGCAACCCGGACGAGGCGTTTGAATTGAGTTTCATACCAAATGACGGCGTCGGGCTTGCAAGGGAGGAATTCATAGTCAACAGCTACATAAACATACACCCGAAGGCGCTGATTAATTTCGACAAGCTGGAGCCTGAGCTAAAGGAGCAAATAGAAAAGCTGACCTATGGCTATGCAAACAAGACAGATTTCTTCGTAGACAAGCTTGCGCAGGGCGTTGCAATGATTTGCGCTGCATATTACCCAAAAGATGTTATCCTGAGATTCTCTGATTTCAAGACAAACGAATACGCAAATCTTGTGGGCGGAAAGGCGTACGAGCCAAAGGAGGACAACCCGATGATTGGCTGGAGGGGCGCTTCAAGATATTATACTGATTACAAGGACGGATTTGCACTTGAGTGCAAGGCAATGAAAAAGGTTAGGGAAGAAATGGGTCTTGTGAACCTGAAATTAATGATTCCTTTCTGCAGGACAGTGGAAGAAGGAAAAAGTGTCATTGCAGAGATGAAGAAAAATGGATTGGAAAGGGGAAAGAACGGGCTGCAGGTGTATGTCATGTGCGAAATCCCTTCAAATGTAATCCTCGCTGACCAATTCTCGCAGATATTTGACGGATTCTCAATAGGCACAAATGATTTGACACAGCTGACACTTGGACTTGACAGGGATTCTGAGCTTGTCGCGCATATTTATGACGAGAGAAACCCTGCTGTAAAATCGCTTGTGAGACATGTGATACAGCACGCAAAGGCAAACCACAGGAAAATCGGCATCTGCGGGGACGCGCCTTCGACATATCCAGAGTTTGCGCAGTTCCTTGTTGAGTGCGGGATTGACTCGATTTCATTGAGCCCGGATGCGGTTATCAAGACAACGCTTTCAATCGCTGAAAAAGAAAAAAAACTGGGGAGATAAAAAATGATAAGAGTGGCAATAAATGGATTTGGAAGAATCGGCAGGCAGGTTTTTCAGGCAGGCATAAATGACCCTGCAATCGAATGGGTCGGAATAAATGACCTGACAGACACAAAGACGCTTGCTTATCTCCTGAAATATGATTCCATTCACGGCAAATTCAAGGGAACTGTCGAGGCAAAAGAGAACTCGATTGTTGTCAATGGAAAAGAGGTTCCGGTTTTCGCTGAGAAGGACCCGCTTAATCTTCCGTGGAAAAAGCAGAATGTTGATGTTGTTGCCGAATGCACCGGCTTCTTCACAAAAGGCCCTGATGCAATGAAGCATATCCAGGCAGGCGCCAAGAAGGTATTGATTTCAGCGCCGGGAAAGGAAGTTGATTTTACAGTCATAAAAGGCGTGAATGAGCATCTGTATGACAAGAAAAAGCACAACATAATCTCAAACGGCTCATGCACGACAAACTGCGTTGCGCCGATGGTAAAAGTGCTGAATGACAATTACAAAATAAAGAGAGGGTTCATGACAACGACGCATGCTTACACTGCAACGCAGAAGCTTGTTGATTCGCCTGACCCAAAGGATTTGAGAAGGGGAAGGAACGCTGCTGTTAATTTAGTTTTGTCTACGACTGGCGCAGCAGAGACAGTTGCTGAAGTTATCCCTGACATCAAGGGGAAGTTTGACGGCTTTGCAATAAGGGTTCCTGTTGCAGACGGCTCAATTGCAAATGTCATTGTTGAGGTTGAGAAGCCGACAAGCGTGCAGGAAGTCAATAACCTGTTCAAGAGTGTGGCAAACTATCACATGAAGGGTGTGCTCGAATACACAGAAGACCCGATTGTATCATCAGATGTCATACACAATCTAAATTCGTGCGTTTTTGACCCGTCAGCCACCAGAGTAATAGATAAGACGCTTGTGAATGTTGTCGGCTGGTATGACAACGAATGGGCATACAGCTGCAGAATGGTTGATATAATGAAGCTTCTTTTTTGATCTGCTTTGTTTATGCACTTAATGGTGCAGAAATGCATTAGATATTAAATTCTTTAATCAATTTATCAAATTTCTTCACTTTATCGCTGCCTAATTTCAATAATTCTTCCCTGATAACATCAACGTTCTTTTCTTTTGATAAGTCCTTTTTAGTTTTAGAAAAAAATTTGTCTGCAAGACAAATTATCTTTTCCTCGATTGAAACCGGCAACATATTTCTTTTTGGCAAGGGTAATTTTTCGTTTTCTATGTCCTGAATCGACAGCCCCACTCCAATATGTCTTTCACAAACAAGCGCGTGTTTCAGTAGGCCCTCTTTTTCTAAAATTTCTCTGCCCAGATAACCGTGGCAGATGTATGGTTTTTTCCCGAAGCATTCAAGTTCAGGGGCGTCGGTCAAGAAAATCCCGATATCATGCAGCATTGCAGCTTCCTCTATGAATTTTAAATCTGGATTAAACTGCGGAACTTTTTTGGCGATTTTAATTGCTTTTTTTGTAACTGCCTTGCTATGTTCAATTAAAAGTCTATAAGTATTAGAGTCTGCCTTGTAATATTTTTGAATTGTTTTAATGGGATCCATACTAAAATAATAAGTTAGGAGTATATAAATAAGTTACCCTTTAGGAATATTTATATAGTGCCTGTTATTTCATATACTCCTGGTTGAGGTTTCTTGGCGATAGATTTAAAAATAAGCCCAAAATACGTTTGAAATATGACAACTGTATATGATGTTGACGCCTCTGAACTGATTGAAAAGGCAGCAGAGGAGCTGAAAAGTGTGAATGAGATAAAGGCGCCTAGCTGGGCCAGTTTCGTAAAAACAGGCATGCATAAGGAGAGGCCTCCTATAAAAAAAGACTGGTGGCACACAAGGTGTGCAGCTGTTCTTCGTTCTGTCTATACCCGAGGGCCTGTCGGCACATCAAAATTAAGGACAAAGTACGGCGGAAAAAAGAACATGGGGCACAGACCTGATCATTTTTTCAGGGCATCTGGCGCGATATTGAGGAAAGCGCTCCAGCAGCTCGAAAAAGCTGGCTTGGTTGAGCAGGTCAGCAAAAAAGGGAATAAAGGAAGAATGATGTCTGCAAAGGGCAAGGCATTCATGGACAAGATTGCTTCAAAGATTGTTTTGACAGGGAAGAAGCCTGAGCAGAAAGTTGAGAAGCCAATGGCTATTGAGAAAAAGGTTGAAGAGAAACCAACGCAGATTGAACAGAAAATTGAAGCGAAGCCAGAAGAGAAGAAAGAGGCAAAGCCGAAAAAGACAAAAGCGGCAGTTGCACAGAAGCCAGCTGCACAGCCAGCCTAAAAAATGGATGAGCTTGAAGAGCTTAAACAAAGAAAGATTGACGCTTACAAAAAACAATTCAACAATCAATTAAAATTTCAGCAGCAGGTAGACCTGCTTGAAACTGCAATCAAGCAGAGGCTGACAAGGGAGGCGGTTGAAAGGTACAGCAACCTGAAGGCTGCGCATCCTGAAAAGGCAATCCAGCTGCTGACTGTTTTGGCGCAGATTGCCGAACAGCACGGGCAGATCAGCGATGATATGCTCAAGGAAATACTTATGCAGATGAGCCCTGAAAAAAGGGAGACAAAAATAAGAAAGGTATAATATGGCAAGATTCAAGCATCCGAGCAGAAAACAGAGACTGGCAAAGAAAGGAAGGCAAACAAAGTGGGCTCCTTTCTGGCTGATACCAAAGGTTTTCGGCAAAGGAAGAAAGATTCATCCTGGAAGGCTTACAGTAATTAAGAGAGCATGGAGAAGGAGGAAAATAAAAGCTTAAAATGGCAATTGAAAGAATTTATAATGTTCCCCTGAGAAGGGAATGGCTGAAGGTTCCAAAGTACAAGAGGGCAAAGAAGGCGATTTTCGCGCTAAAAAGATTCCTGTCAAGGCACATGAAATCGCAGGATGTTCTAATAGGCAAAAGATTAAACGAATTCATCTGGCAGAGCGGAATAAGGGCTCCGCCTCATCATGTCAAAATCAATGTTGTCAAGGAAGACGACGGCAAGGTTTACGCTGAATTGTTCGGCTTCAAATACGAGAAAGCTGTTGAGATAAAGGAAGAGAAGGAAGGAAAGACTGAGAAAAAAGAAGAGACAAAGGAAGAGAAGCTTGAGAAGAAAACAGAGGAAGCCAAGAAAGAGAAATCTGTGAAGGGCGCTGAGAAGGAGAAAAAGCTGGATAAGCTCGAGAAGGCAGAAGAAAAGGTTGCCAAGAAACTTGAGCATAAGAAAGGGAAAGAGAAGAATCCAAGGGAAGAAAAAGTCGGGCGCCTTGAGTCTCCGAACAGGTAAGATTTATTAACACTTATTCTTTTTTATATATTTTATGAGGGCATTACTTTTAGTGCTTTTGCTGGTGTTAGCGGGATGCGCAAAAGTTCATATGGAGGAAAAGAGGGGTGAGATAATGGCAAAAAAAGCTTTGATTATAGTTGCTCCGGTGAATTTCAGGGACGAAGAGTGCCTGGAGCCGAAGAAGATACTTGAAAACGAAAAAATAAATGTGACAGTCGCTTCAAAGGGCACAAAGACAGCAAAGGGTTCAATGGGCGCTTCGCTGCCTGTTGACATTGATATTTCTGAGGTTGATGTTTCTGAATATGACGCAGTCATATTCATCGGCGGGCCAGGCGCAACTGTCTATTTCAACAATTCAGCTGCAATGAAAATCGCAAGAGACGCTGTTGTGCAGGGGAAGGTTCTGGCTGCAATCTGCATTGCGCCTTCGATACTTGCGAATGCAGGCGTGCTTGAGGGGATTGAAGCAACAGCTTTCCCTTCTGAAAAAGGCAATCTTATAGCAAAGGGCGCGAACTACACAGGAAAAGACCTTTCAGTAGACGGAAACATAATAACAGCAAACGGCCCGGCTGCTGCAAGAAAATTCGGGACAGCGATTGTGGATGCGCTGAAGTAAGGAAAAATTTATAAAAGGATAATCAAAATAACATATTATGCCAAAAAAAATAAAGGGGACAGAAACAGAAAAGAATCTTCTGAAGGCGTTCGCAGGCGAAAGCCAGGCAAGGAATAGGTACACATTCTTCTCGTCTGCTGCATTTAAAGAGGGCTTCCAGCAGATATCTGCAATATTCCAAGAGACAGCTGACAATGAAAAAGAGCATGCAAAGGTTTTCTTCAAATATCTTGAGGGAGGGGACTGCGAGATAACAGCATCCTACCCAGCAGGAAAAATAGGCAAAACTAGCGAGAACCTTCTTGAGGCAGCTAACGGCGAAAAAATGGAATGGGGAACGCTGTACCCTATGTTTGAGAAAACAGCAAGGAAAGAAGGGTTTGAAGATGTTGCAACTTCATTCAAGGAAATCGGGGAAGTTGAGAAGCATCATGAGGAAAGGTACAGGAAACTGCTTGAAAACATCAAAAACAATAAAGTCTTCAGCAAGGACAAGGTTGTGAAATGGAAGTGCATGAACTGCGGCTACATCCACGAAGGAAAGGAAGCTCCAAAAGAATGCCCTGCATGCAAGCATCCGCAGGCTTATTACGAAGTGCTGGATGACAATTTCTGAATAAATAACAAAATTTATATATAATCATATATTAACCACAATTAATGAAAAAAGGGCTGTTGGTGTTTCTGGCTGTTCTGCTTGCTGTTCCTGTCGCGTTCGCAACCACTCATTACTGCAACTCCTGCGAAAGCTGCAATGCCAATATCACAGCAGCGGCTGCAGGCGACACAATTGCGCTGACAGCAGACATAACTGACTACCCATTTAATTACACAAATCCAGTATGCATTAATTCCTCTGCATTTAACAACAAGACATTTAACTGCCAGAACCATTTGATTGACGGAAATGACTCCCTAAATGGTTACGGCTTTTATCTGGTTAACAACAGCGGTAACACAATCAAGAACTGCAGGATTAAAGATGTTTTTATTGGAATATTTCTCTATTCTGGCTACCCCCCTACTAGCTCAAACAATAATAAAATCATTAACAATGTGATTAATTCCTCAAGCCCCGCTACTGGCGACGGAATACTGATTTATATGAAGTGCAATGGAAATACTGTGGACAACAACACAATATATTCAAGTTCAACCAGCTGGGGAATATCTATATGGGCAGGTACAGATAACAAATTGACAAACAACAAACTAACCATCAATTCCCACGGCATTATGATTGGCCAAACTTCAAACATAACTTTAAGGAACAACTCCATAACAAAAGCAACTGGCAGAGGAGGGCATGGGCTGTACATGACAGGGGGCGCTGCTCATGTGTCTCCAAAGGACATTGACACTTCAAACACAATTAATGGCAAGCCCGTCCTGTTTTTTGACGGGACATACAAGCCATGCCCAAATAACCAAGTTTTGGGCTACGGCAGCAATTATTCCTTCATAGCTTTCAGCAACTGCGAAAATATAACACTGCAGAACACGGCAGCGACAGACATGATTCTGCTCTACAATACAACTGATTCTGTAGTAAAAAATTCAAACGTGAGCAATACCTATGTCGGCTTTGAGCTGTATCGCGGCAAAAAAAACAAGCTGATAAACAACATTGCAAATTCGGACAGCACCGGAATTGAGGTTTCCTACAGCGCGAATATCACAGTGGCAGGCAACACTGCAAATTTTAACGATATGTATGGCATATACATCAGCACCCAAAGTCCGGGCTGCATTATAGAGAATAACACTGCAAATTCAAATGCAGGCAGCAGTTATGGACGCGGCTTTCTGCTTTGGGGGGTTTCAGGAGCCAGGCTAAAAAACAATATTGCAAATTCAAATAACTATGGCTTTTATTTAATATCAGGCTCTTCAAACAACACACTTATCAACAACACAGTAAATTCAAACAGCATATACGACGTGTACATGGACGCAGGGGGGTCGGGAAACAGGATTTTTAACATGACAATTGCCAAATTTTATTGGATGCAAAAAGTAAATATTTCAAATTTCATCCTTGGCACAAAAAACACTGCGTATGTCAAATACAGCGAAGTGAGCGCAACTGGGAATCTTACAACACCGGCTGAAACAGGAAACAACTTCAGGCACGGCGCCGGTTTCATAAGCATCAACTCCACTGCAATGCCTTATTTAAACAAAACAGCAAATGTCACGCTCGCAGGCATTGACTGCGATAATTTTAATTTATGGCATACTTCCGGATTTTACACAAGCCTGGCTGCCATTGAAGCAAACGGCGCGATTGTGGCAACACAGGCAAACATCGGAGGAGACTGCACAGACAACAGCATCTGCAAATATGTCAAGTGCTCAGACAGCACTTTGACGTTTGAAGCCCAGCACTTCGACGGATTCGGAAGTGGAGGTCTGGGAGGCGGCTCTAACGCCAGTAGCTCAAGCACGGGCAACGTCTCCATTAATCTAACATCAGAAGTCTCAATCATGGTAAAGTACAACATCAACTATGGCTCTGGCAGGGTTGACCCGGACAAAACTTTTGCTGTGCTCGATTCTTCATTGACAAATGCAACAAACGGCACCTGGGCATACAATCCACAGTACCTCTATGTTGAAAACGACGGAACAGTAAACATTTCCGTCAACATAACTTCAAGCAAGAACGCATCTTCTTTCATTGGCGGAACAAATCCTGAATTAAAAGTCAAGGGGATTGTAACAGAAACAGACTCATGCAAAGGAACATTCAAGACAACGCCTTTTGAAATTTTTACAACATCACAGAGCATCTGCTCCCTGTTCCAGTTCGGAACTTCTTTCGACTCATTCAATGTCTCGACAAGGCTTCTGATTCCGTCTGACGCTCCTACAGGTCATAAGGAAAGCGTGCTGACATTCTCTGCAAAGAAAGTTTGATTATTCTAATCAATAGCTTTAAATAATTATCCAGATTAATTCTATAGATGATTGTCAAAAAGGAAGCAAAAACAGATGAGAAATACGGCAAAAGGCCTGAAGAGAGGGATGTAGATGAGCTTCTGGAAAAAGGAGTGATTAACATTGACAAGCCGAAAGGGCCGACAACCCACCAGGTTGCTGACTATGTCAAGAGGATTCTTCATCTGGACAAGGCAGGGCATTGCGGCAGCCTTGACCCAGCTGTAACCGGCGTTGTTGTTGTCGGGCTTGGGAATAACACAAAGATTGTGCAGACGCTTCTGGGCTCGATGAAAGAATATGTCGGGGTAATGCACATTCACAAGGATGTTTCTGAAGAGGAAGTAAGAAAAGCATTTATAAAATTCACAGGAAAGATAAGACAGCTTCCGCCGATAAAGAGCGCTGTCAAGAGGGTTGAAAGGACAAGGGAGATTTATTATTTTGAAATAATTGAGATTCAAGGCAAGGATGTCTTGTTCAAGGTCGGATGTCAGGCAGGCACTTACATAAGGAAGCTGTGCCACGACATAGGCAAAGAGCTTGGAACAGGCGCGCACATGGCTGAGCTGAGAAGGACAAAGCTCGGCCCTTTTGATGAATCAACTGCAGTGAGTCTGCAAGATTTGCAGGATGCATTTGTTTTCTGGAAAGAAGGTAACGATTCTCAATTAAAAAAGATGATACAGCCGATGGAAAAGGCAGTTGGCAATCTATCGAAGATTTATGTTTTTGACACGACAATTGATTCTGTCTGCCACGGCGCGCAGCTGAAAGTCCCGGGTATTTCAAAGTTTGATAATAAAATAGAGAAAAACCAGCTGGTTGCAGTGATGTCATTGAAAGACGAACTGGTTGCAATCGGGAATGCAGAGATGACATCAAGGGAAATGCTGGAAAAAGAAATGGGTCTGGCTGTCAAGACAATAAGGGTTTTCATGGAGCCGGGAATCTATCCAAAAATCAAGATTAATTCTTAGAAAAGTTTTGTGTTTGGGAGTTTAACTGCATTTGTTTCTTATCCTGTCAACAAATCCCTTGTAGTCCCCTGAATTGAAGAACGCAGAGCCGATGACAAGGATGTCTGCGCCTGACTTGTAAAGTCCCTGGGCATTCTCTTCGTTTACTCCGCCGTCAACCTTAATCCTGATATTCGGCCCGGTCATTTTCTTCAGCCTTTCAAGCTTTCTGTATGTTTCTTCCCTGAACTTCTGGCTGCCTTTGCCTGGGCAGACACTCATCACAAGCACCTCATCAACCAGCTTCTCTTCAAGCGCGTCCTCAAGAGAAGAAACAGGCGTCCAGGGGTTCAGCGCAACGCTGGCATTCATCCCCTTTTCTTTTATGTACATTGCAATCCTTCTCGGGTCAGGTGTTGCTTCGTAATGGAACGAAAAAGTGTCAATTTTTCTGTCCGGGACGCCGTTAATGTTCATCAAATTGTCAATTGCCTGCTCATTAATATATCCCATGAAATGGATGTCAAGCTTAGCCCTCTCTTTTACTGCTTTGAAGATAAGCCCCAGCGGCAAATTGCGCGTATTAGGCACGAACTTTCTTCTCATCAAATCCACTTCAAGCCGTTCCACTCCTGCAGCTATTGCCCTATCTATCTCCTCCGGCAGCTTGAGCTCCACCATTTTTCCGCTGCTTTTTATCTTGTCGTATGCCCCGAGCAGCGAAGGTACTATTTCTACCATTTTAATCAGTGTGTCTAGTAAATTTTTAAGTTTTTCTGTAATTAAATGAACACTCCTAAAAAATCTGAGATGATTTTTCCCTTAATGCTGTCAATCATCTCTTCAAGCTCCGAATCAACCGCCCCAAGTATGCTGTCTGCTGAGATTGATTTCCAAATTGTTCTGCCTTCCCTGTCTTTTCCTGCAACAAAATGCTTTTCATAAAAGTCTGTTTCAGGCATTGTTACACCTGGGTACCCATATACCACAAGTTTGTCCATGCCATTCTGGTAAAAAAAATAGGAGTATTCCCTGATTTTTTTCTTGTCTTTCAGGCCCATAAAAATGTCAAATGCCCTGTTCCATTTATCTTTGCTGATGAAGCAGTCCGCCACCTTGGCGATTCCATCTTCATACTTTGCAAGCCTGTAAGAGCGCAAAGCAGACTCGAGCCAGTCATCTGAATATCCTTCCCTCAAAAAATTTGTGTAAAACCATTGTTCAACACACACGCCCCCGCATTTAATCAGCTTTTCTTTTGGGATTCGTTTTCCGGATTGGGAGTAAATGATCTGCGCAGTCGTCAGCCAGCCGCGCTCCAGCGCCTCATCCGCTTCTTTCAGCTTATTCATTTTTCGGCAGAAAAACCTCCCTTTCGATGTCGTCCAGAATAAAGAATGTCTTGAAGTACAGGACGCCGAAATTGCACCTAAGCTGCTCTGTGAACTCGTTTGCCTCCTTCATGTCTTTGAAGACCGCCTCAACCAGGTAATCATAGTCATAGTTGATTTTGTAGAATGAATTTGTGCTTGGGTGGCTTCTGATGAATTTCTCAAACTCCTCCCTGCTGCTGCTGATTTTTAGCGCAATGAGCGCCTTTGTGTGGTAGCCCAGCGCGCCGAAGTTCATCAGTGCAGTGTATTTTCTTATGAGCTTTTTCTCCTGCGCCTTGATTCGGTCGTAGATGGTTGTAACGGGGATTCCAAGCTCTTTCGACATCTGCGTTATCTTTTTCCTTGAGTTGCTTCTCAAATGAGGAATTATCCTGAAATCTTTTTCCTTGAGCATTTTGGTTCAGCTCCTTAACCTATTTATTCAAAAACTTAACACCGACATTCAAAACATTATTAGGACAAGATTCAGATCCTTCGACTGGGCGAACCATTCTAAGTTTACACTTTCTATTTTCGGGAAGGTAATAAAATGTGTGGGTTTTTCCACCTGGTCCGACATGGATATTATTAATAAGACTATTCACATATGAAGTACCTATTCCATCTGTAGAGACTATCTCTTCTACAGGCTCTTCACAATAAACCATGACATACATTCCTTCTTCAGTACATACGCAACCCTTATGTCTTTGATTTTGTATTGTCTTTTCTTGACAAACATTTCCTCTTAAACTTATTTCAATAACGTCACCTTTATTTACTGGAATTTCACCTGTTTCGGGGCATCTTCTTAAACAGGCACCTTCCCAAAGATTTTCAGAAGTCTGTTTGAAAAAATTGTCCTTTGCTAGGCAGCCATAAGAAGGTTTGATAATAACTGGTTGATAAAAAAGTAAAGTTCTTCCATCCATTCCCGCGTGTTTTAAGAATGCACGAAACTCTACCTCTGTTTCTTTAAAATCATAATTTTTATGAGAGATTATTGCTCGACCATTTTTTATTTTAATATTTAGACGCTCTCTATCATATTCTGCTGCGGTCCAATATGTTTTATCAGGTTTTATGCCATGAATATATTTGTTTAAATTTATTATTGTGGAACCTTGTTGACTTACCCAAAACTCCATTGGGAAATCCGAAATTTCGGCATTGTACTTACGAAATGCCCTTACTTTTACAATGTCATTTTTATACCTGCTGTCATCATATCCCACAATACTTATTTCTAAATTTCCTTCTTCAAAATTTTTTTTAGGTTTAATCTTCATAATTCTTGGGTAACTATTGTTATCTATCTCTGAAATCAGATTTGGGTCATTTTTTGTAATTAAAAAATTCATTTCACCATTAGGAGAGCAAAGAAGATCGGATAAGTTTAATTCAGCTTCTTTATTTGTATCTAATGTAACATTTAATTCCCCCCTCTTCATTATTTTTCCATCCGGGCTTTTACAGGGAACGCTCCAAAAACAAGCCCCCTTGCATACTTTGTTTTTTAAACTAGAGGATGCGCAAACTTTAACGCATTCAAGCTCTAATTTTCCATATTTTGGTTTTGCTGTGAGGATTCCTTCTTCACTGATATGTACATCAAAACTTTGGGGTTCAGAGCCTAGAGTGAAATTAACCTTCTTATTTTTCGCATTGGTAACAAGATTGTTCAGGTTTAATGTAGCTTCTCCTAGCTGATCCACATACATGGTATTTGGAGTTTGCATTCCTATCGGCTTCTCGCAGCCGGCAATCGCCACGCACAGAGATGCGCCTGCAACGAATGTCCTCAGTATTTTTTCAAGATTCATTTTATCCGCCTCCAATAATCCTGTACCTTTCCTCACCATCGCGAACTTCCCTTTCGAATTTCGCGTAAAGCTCCTCATGCAGAATGCTGCTTATTTCGTCGGCTACTGCCTTGTGCCTTTCCGCGTAATCCTGGGCTCCTGAATCAATCTGCTGGCCGTTTCCTTCAAGAAGCGCTATGCCTGAATATCTTTTTGAATCCTGGAAATTATTTGATATCACTCCGCTGCCCTCTTCGACCCCCGCAAGAATATATTTTTTAATGCTGCCTCTTTTCTTTATTGACAGGCACAGCTTTCCGCAGAACTCCGCGACTGTCCAACCCTCTTTTGAGTTTAGCGACTGAATCACATCAAAGATGTCCTTCCCCAAGGCGTTTGAAAGTGTTTTGTTTTCACCACTGCAAGAAATGCTATGGCTAGGTGAAGGTGTCGGCAGCCTTACAAAAGATGCAATTCTTTCTTCAATGTTGTGCTCTGTCATTTTTTATTCCAGACATAGTCCTCCATTTTCTTGAACATCTCTTTCCTGAAATTTGGATCAACTCTCCATTTCTCTGCATTGCCTGACTCAACCCATTCGAACGCTGCTTCGTTTCTTGTAAGTTCCTGCCCCCTTTCCTGGGAAAGCATGTGCCTGTAATACTCCATAACTGCAACCTGCTTGTGGTGCTCGTACACTTCAAATGGGTCGTTTTCCATTGTGGCTCTCGCTACAGTTGATAACCGAAAACATTTTGCGTTTTGCCGTAATTTCTACGGCTTCAAAAATCTAAAAACCCCTTATAACGAGTCATAATAGCTTTAAACCTATAAATACGTTTCCAACAAAAAAACGTTTAAATGTGTTAAAAAGAAAGGTTTAAATAGTTTAAAAACATAATAAAAACGGGGATGTTAAACAACAAAGTCTTTGAGGAATTGAAGCGAAGATGCGGGCTTACTGAAAAGCAGGCAACTGTGCTTAAATCTCTTAGAGAGGAGGATTTACCTGCAAAGAAGCTGGCATCAAAATCAGGGATACCTCTAGGTAGATTGTATCAATATGTCAATGAACTTCTTTCCTACGGTCTTATCGAAAAAAAGGGTAAGAAGCCCTGCGTTTACAGCATAGAAAACATGAACGAGAAAATAAGGGATTTCATGAAAAAAAGGTTTGATGAGGTCATAGAGAACGAAAAAGTAATCACTGATATGATGCAGAAAAAAGAGGAAAGCGATTACATTGAGATAACAAAGACAAAAGAAGAATTTATGTACACCCAGCTTAAGATGCTTGGTGTCAGCAAAAAATTCTATACCCTGTCAAGATACGGCTCAATACCTTTTATGATATATCCTGCAAAGTACGAGGATTTCATAAAGTTTAGAAAGATAATTGGCCAGTCAAGGCCAACTCTGGCTCACTCCTCGCCTGAAACTACTGCAATGGTAAATAAAGCGTACATCGACGCATACAAAAGCGGCAAATCATTGATTGCAATAGTCTCCAAGGAGAGCCTTGATTTTCATTTTGATATTGCCAGAAAAAAAATAGGAAAAGAATTTCTTTTCAATATTGTAAGGGACCTAAAAGAAAGAATCAAGAAATACAAAATAAAGATATATCTGCTTAACGAATATCTGCCAATACAGATATTCGTGAATGAAAACACAGTGTTTCTTTCGATGATACACGAAGGGGCTACGCCAGGCACAATAATCCACAGCAAGAATGTGAGCGATATTTACCTGCAGATGCTTGAAGGGATGATTGCAAGGTCTATGCCAATAGAGAACTATCTTAAACAGGTTTTAAGAGACTAATCAACCACAAACAATCCAGAGCTGCTGTCAACTTCAAAAACGCCGAGGACAGCGCCTGCGTCAAGCCAGCCGAATGCGTAGTTCAGCGCGCCGAATGCTGAGGCGTAATCACCTTTCTTCCTGAAATGCTTCGCATCCTCATGGTAGCGCTTCGCCATCTCTAGACATTCTATTGCCTTCTCCTTTAATTTCGTCTCT
>CAIMOB010000019.1 GCA_903842985.1 uncultured archaeon | reverse complement strand
GTTGAAACAATGCGCCTGTTCTATGAGACCTATAAGAGCATAACGCACAGGGAAATAAAGAGTATTACAGGCAAGCAGTATGACAGCTACTTGAAAAAGGCAAACGAATTTGTAAGTGGGATGAAGAAATTCATAGAAAAGAAATAAAATTCTTAAATAAAAAAATTAAATAATGAACAGCGTAAGCAGGTAAATGATTATTGCTATGATTGCCAAATCTGCTGTTACAAGTATTGCAATGTAAAGTTTGCTTGTGCTTTCTTTCTTTACTATTGTCGCTGCCGCGCCTGTTACAGATGATGTCGTTGAAGGCTGTGTCACAACTACAACATTTGGATTAGTTGCTGGTGTTGTTGTCTGTGTCGTGGTTGCCGATGTCGTTGGCGTGGATGTTGTAGATGTGGTTGTTGTTGCCTGTGTTCCGCAGTCCAGTACATCCAGGTTCACTGTTTTCTGGCTCATCAACCTTGTTGTAGAGGAATAAAGCTTGAAATCAATTGGATATGACTTTGCTGCAATATTTTTTGGCAGGTCAACATTGAATGACTTGTCAAATCCTATGCATCCATCGCTAGGATTGTCAATAGCATCGCAGTCGTCGCTTGGGCTGTTTCCAAATTCGAAATACTTTGTTATGCTTATTCCAAGCTCTGAGTTCTTGATTGTAAGAACTCCTTCATCATTACTGTCTCCAATATTGTAGGCTGAAACATCTATTGTCGCTTGCCTTGAACATGTGATTTGCGAAGGTAGCACATCTGTCGTGTCAAAAAGCATTAATGGATCGTTGTCCCTGTAGATTTTTACAGGTATTGTCCATGACTCACTATAGCTATCTCCATTACTGGCATCGCCTTCAGCAGTGATTTCTAGGTCATATGAATCCTCATCAGTCAGAAGAGGTATTGTGTTCTGGTCCATCTTAACTACCTTGTATGAGGAGCAATCATCTCCACTAAGTGTGAACTCGCTAACTTCTCCTTCAATATCATTGCCATCGTCAATGCCTTGGAATACTGCCTTTATCTTGATGTTCTTTATCTTATCACTGCTATCTGTGAATTTGTTGCAGACCTCTACACTAATAGAATAGCTTTTTCCAGGAAGACTGTTATCATGGTCAAAGTCATCTCCATCAGTAGTTATTGTATCTGAAGTACTGCCTATGCTTATCTTAACTCCATAAATCCTAAGTTTGCTTAGGACATCTAGTTTAAGTGCAGTGCTGTTTGTCACACTGTTTGAGCTAAAAATTATGTTTCCTATGCTGTGCTGCGATAGCGACTCGTCAGCTGGTGCGTATGCTTTTACTGTTACGCTCTTGCTTGCGCTTGCATTTAATGTTAAAGGAACATTTGAGAATTGAACATTATACTTTGAGTCTGCATCAGATGTTATGCTGATGCCTGAAAGTGTTGTGTTGCCAGTATTCTTTACTATGAATGTCTGGGTTGCAGTGGCATTCCTTCCTGAAGTTGTGACTATAACAGACGAAGGAAGGCTCACTGAAGAAGCTGCAAATACAACAGCTGCGCTTAATAGTATCGCCAAAACAGATATGGTTAATAGTGTTTTTTTCATTATATTTGACACCCCAACAAATCTTAAAATGAGTAGCTTATATATAAACCTTTCTATGTTTGTTACTCTTAAGTGGATTATTTAATGTCTTTGACCTTTCCAAACTTATAAACTTTGTCCTCAACCAGGAAAACATCAAAATCATCCAAATTTCTCATGAATGGGTTTGAAAACTTCTCTTTTGTGATATCTGTGCCTTCAGTAATAAGATTGAATGAAGGCATTATTATCAGATTTTTGCTCTTGTATTTGCCTTTCAAATAGCATTTGAATTTTTCTGTCCTTGCTCCTTCCCTTAAAGAGATGGCAGGATGCAGATGCCCTATAATTACTGTCTTTGCTGACTCAAATGCTGTATCTTTCGGCATCTTATCGCCGTGGCAGATATAGATATCATTGATTTTGTAATGGCTGACAACGTCTATATTTCTTTTCCTTGCAATCGGACCGATGATTTTGTCGTGGTTGCCCTTAATCAGGATTATTTTCTTTGTGTGCTCTGATAGGAAATCTAGCAGCCTCAGCGTATTTCTCCATTCCTGCTCTGAAATCTCGCCGAACTCGTGCTTTATGTCCCCGTTTATTATTATTGTGTCAAATTTCTTCTTTCCAACTATTTTTTTCAGTCTTTTGATTATCTCCTCAAACTGGAACCTTGGAATAAGTATGCCCTGCCTGTTAAGCGCCTCTTCATATCCTATATGTGTGTCTGCGATTATCAGGGTGTTGCCTATCCTGAGCGCAAGGTCAATAATATCTATTTTCGGCAGGATTTTCATATATTGCATATCAACAACAAAGTTTATAAACCCTTCCCATCAACAGATTCGCAGGCATCCCATGATGCCAAAATTCAAGGAAGGTGTAAATTAAATATGAGAGAAGACAATGAATATGGTGGTGGCCGAAGTTATGGAGGGCCGCGAAGAGGAGGGTTTCAAAGAAACACGCCGCCGGTAAGCGTCGGCGAAGAACTCGATGTTATCATCGAGGCTGTTGGAGAAAAAGGAGACGGAATAGCAAAGAAGAACGGCTTCGTGCTTTTCGTGCCAGGAGTCAAGGCAGGCGAAAATGTCAAAATAAGAGTGACAAAGGTTTTCCGCAAAGTCGGATTTGCCGAAGTTGTCGGAAAAGGAGAGGCTCCAGCAGAAAGATCACAGGAAGCTGCTCCAGAAGAGTCAGAATCATTCGGAGAGGAAAGCGAAGAAGCTGAAGAATCCGAAGAAACTGAAGAATTTGGAGACGAGCAGTAAAAGCTTTTTCTTTTATTTTTTATTTTTTAAAATATCTTCTTGACTATGTCCATTGTGTAAAGAATTATTGCCTGAGCCTGCTCCTTTGTCGGCTGGAAAGCGCTCTGCTTTTTGTGGACAGAATAGACTCGTACCTGATTAATCAAATGAATCTGCTCTGACACGCCCGGACCGAATTCAAACCCTTTTTCCATTAATTTCGCAATCAGGTTCCCAAGCCCAATGCCTGGGTTTGTTTCAAGAATGTCCTTGCCAGTCAAATCAAAATATTTCCTGTGCAGCGATGTCTCAAGAACCCTTCCGCAGAGGATAATCGCAGAGCGGTAGCAGTCTGAGTTGAAGCATTTTTCAAGCTCATTCACGTCTGCCTTTATTTCAGAATAGATTTCAAGCGGAACTTTCGGCACAGCAATCTTCAGCCCTGAAACAGCCTTCTGCGCAAATGGGATTTTTGAAAGCGCTTCAGCAGCGTCAATTATTTTGTCAAGCTTCTTTTCCCTGTAAAGCGAATCAATCTCATTGACAAGCGAAGCAATCTTTGCAGAATTCGGCTCATTGCACAAGTTAAATGATTTTAAGTTCCTGATGCTCTGCTCGATTGTTTTCTTGTGGTACTCTGCCTTCTTGTCCTTGAAATTCTCCAAATCAAACTTCGGCTTGAAGATGTCAATCTTGCTCGAAAGAACGTTTTTAACAGCAGTCTTTAGGGATTCGATGGATTGCTTCATAAAACCAAGTGGGGCTCGTGACTATATAAAGTTTTTCAAAAACTTTTTAAACAACCAGAGCACCTATTCTGCCATGAAAGAGGTATCAGCGGGCGCAGTTGTTTTCAGGCAGGAAAAGGAAAGGATGTATCTGCTTCTCTACAAGAAAGCGCACGAAAAATACAGGGAGCAGTGGAGCTTCTCAAAGGGCAATGTTGAGAAAGGCGAAGATGAAAAGGAAACAGCTGCAAGAGAAATAAAAGAAGAGACAGGAATTAACGACCTAAAATTCGTTGAAGGGTTCAAGGAAAAGGAAAAATTCTTCTACAAAAAAGAAGGCGAGACAGTTTACAAGGAAGTGGTTTGGTTCATTGCTGAGACAAAAAAGGAAAAAGTGACGCTGAGCTTTGAGCACAATGATTATGAATGGCTTCCATACAAGAAAGCAGTTGAAAGGCTGACATTCAAGAACGACAAAAAATTATTTGAGAAGGCGGAAAAATTTTTGGAAAGCAGGCTGACAAGATGGATGAGCTGAAAGAACTGGCAGAGAAGATAAATGCTTGCAAGAGATGCGAGCTCTGGAAAGAGAGGAAAAATACTGTGCCAGGCGAAGGAAGCGCTGAATCAAAGCTGATGTTCATAGGCGAAGCGCCGGGAAACAGGGAGGATGAATTAGGCGAGCCGTTCTGCGGAAAATCCGGCGAATTTCTTGATGAACTGTTTGCAATTGCAAAGATAAGAAGAGATAGCGTATTCATAACCTCTGTGATAAAATGCAGGCCGCCGAACAACAGGGTGCCGAAGACAGATGAAATCAGGGCGTGCAGGACTTATCTGGATAAGCAGATTGAGCTGGTCAATCCAAAAATAATTGTCCTGCTTGGCGAGACTGCGCTGAACACGCTTCTTGGCATGAAAGGCATTTCAAGCCAGCATGGGAAGGTAATAAAGAAGGACAGGATTTACATCCCGATGTTCCATCCGTCTGCAGGGATGAGGTTCCCGAAGATAAGAAAGGAGATGGAGAGGGATTTTGCTGCACTAATGGAAATTTTGTGAGTTTTTAATAGTCTCAGCCAATTCAAATCTTACTTGTAAAAGCTTGTCTTTTTCTTCCTTAAGCGAGAAGTCGTATTTCTTTTCCAAATCATTAATCAAGCCATTGGCGTTAATAACCAAATCAAGCGCTTTTGGGAGCTGTCCTTTTTCCATTGCAGACTTTATTGATTCAATATTGAATTGAAGGGTAAGCAGACCTTCTGCTGCCTTCTTGATTTCCTTGTCACTTTTGATTTTATCTCTTAATCCAATGACTTTAACTACTTTGTCCTGAGGCAGGTTTTGATAGACACGTATCAACTCCTCTTTTGTTGCAATTGAGCCGAGAACTGATGCAAGCAATCTAATCGTCAAACTAACTGCAATAACCATGGCACCTAGTTTTACTATTCTTATTTTGCCTGCCTTTTTTTCTTCTGCTGACCTCATCTTGCGGCTTAGGAAGCGTGCTCAATTTAAAAAGTTTTTTAAATTTACCCATACTAATCAAAGCTATGAGCCCGCTATGCCACAATAAGGAGATTGGACTGACCTGTTTCGGCTGCTGCGCAAAAAGAATGCTGGACAGGGAAGCTGTGCTTAACAGCCTTCTGCTTAATACAAAGGAATTCAAGGACATAAAAGACGTGAAAAAATTCATGGACAGGAATGCAGGCTGCACAAGGGATTCCGGCGTCTGCGTGAATTTAGTTTTTCTTGCAAAGAATAAAATCGGATGCCCAGGGCATCCAAGGCAGAACAATGGGAAAGATTTGAGGATGGAAATGAAAAATGTCTACTGCAATCCTGATTACATGTGCAATGCAGCAAGAAGATTCAATGAATGGGATTCAGAGACGCAGAAGAAATTAATCGAACTCCTCAAAAGCAAGAAGCTTGACTGGTATTCATATTCAAAGGGAATGGATGATGACAGTTTCCTGAAGGAATTCTTACTTAAGCTTTAATCCAATCTTTGCCAGAACCATCTGGTGCATTCTGCGCATGAACTCTATTCTGTCCTCCATCTTCAGCAAATCAACATAGCCCTGCATAACTGTGTTCAATGCAAACGGCGACGGGAGCTGCGTCTCTATTTCAACAATCTTTATCTCTCCTTCCTCCACTTTCTTAACCACCTTGACTGCACTGTCTATATCCATCAAATCCTCAAGAACTTCTCTCCTTGCTTCTTTCAGGATTGGGAAATCCTCTGAAATCCTTCTGACTGCGCTCAGCAGAATCATTGAGGATACTTGCTGCCTTCCAACTCTTTTTGTTCTTCCCATGTACGATCTAAGTATCATCAATGCGCGCATTGCGCAGTGCCTGAACCTTCTCTTCAGCACCTCTGTCTTTTCAATCGCAAGATTAAGAATATCTTTCATCTCCTCTGATTTCAGGAGCTTGAAAACCTTTGTCACCTGAACTCCTTTCCTGTGCTTTATGAAAAAGCCATTGTCATTTATCCCTAATTCAACATCCTTATGGTAAATCCTTGAGATTGCAAAAGCCATTGCCCTCGAAAGGCAGTCATTCACCCTCCTGCCGAACAATGTGTGGAAGATTATGTATTTCTGGTCATCTTCTGTGTAATGCTCCACAACAATCTTCCTGTCATTCGGGATTTCTGCAAAAATATACTGCTCGCTGAAATACTCATAAATTGAATTTGCCGCGTTGTCATCAACATACAGATATTTGTTTATGAATTTTATAATCTCATCTTTCGGCTCCTTTGCCTTGAACCTTTCCTCCATCAGCCTCCTGAATTTTCCTATGTCCAAAGCCAGGTCAAACGAAAGCGGAAGCATCTCAGAGAACCACGACGGAACAGTGGGCTTCCTGCCTGAGACAGCCTCAACCTGTGCAGTCATGCCTCTCGCGAATTTGAAGCGGTAGGTGTCTCCGCCCAAAACAAAAATGTCATTTGGCTCTAATTTTTCCAAAAATGCCTCTTCGATTGTCCCGATTGGCTGCTCGCCGACTTTCACAACAACTGAAGTCTCCTCTGGAATTGTACCTATATTTGTCATATGGATGACTCTGCTCATCCTGCCTCTTTTTCCAATCATTCCAGTATCCTTGTCGTACCAGATTTTCGCATAAATGTGCCTGTCTTCAAGCGAGATATACTTGCCTGAGAGATAATCAACTATCTCGCCAAGCTCTTTCCTGCTTAATTTGCTGTAGCAGTAGCTTTTCTTTACAAGCTTGTAAATATCATCTATGTGCATCATCTCTTCAAGCGCAATTCCGTGAACCTGCTGCGCCAGCACGTCGAGGCAGTTTGTCGGAATATGAATCTTATCTATCTTTCTTTCAATCGCGCTCTTCAGAATGACGGCGCATTCAACCAAATCATCCCTGTCCTGCACAACAATCCTGCCTTTTGTAACTGAATGAAGCTGATGCCCGCTTCTTCCGACTCTCTGCAATGCCCTTGCAACTGATTTCGGCGAGCCAAGCAGAATTACCAAGTCAATGAAGCCGATGTCTATTCCCAATTCAAGCGAAGTTGAGCAGACAACTGCCTTCAGTTTTCCCTGCCTTAGTCTGTTTTCAATTGTGTGCCTGTGAATCTTTGACAATGAACCGTGATGCGCGCCTATGTTCTCAGAATAATTTTGAGGAAATTTTTCTTTCAAATGATGCACAACCCTTTCTGTCGCTGACCTTGTGTTCGTAAAAATCAATGTTGTCTTGTGCTCCTGTATCAGCCTGTCAAGAAGCTCGTAAGTCCTGTTGTGCAGATATTCATAGTCAACATCAATGAGATTTCTGACAGGCGAAATAACCTGCATGTCCATGTTTTTCAGGAACTGGACATCAACAATCTTGCAGGGCCTTTCATTGCCGACAAGGAATTTCGCAACCTCCTCAATTGGCGCAATTGTTGCAGACAGCCCGACTCTGCAGGTGTGGCTTGCAAGACGCTGAAGCCTTTCAAGCGTCAATGAAAGATGAACTCCCCTCTTGTTTTCCGCCAGTGCATGCACTTCGTCAGCAACAACCCATTCAACATCTTTCAGATGCTCGCGAAACTTCGGCGCTGTCAGGAGAATTGCCAATGACTCTGGTGTTGTTATCAAAATATGTGGAACATGCTTCAGCATCTTTGCCCTTTCTGAAGTTGTTGTGTCTCCTGTCCTTACTGCCACTCTTATCCCTAATTCTTTGCCTGCAATCTCTTCCATTTCCTTCAGCGGCCTGACAAGGTTGACTTCAATGTCATAGGAAAGCGCTTTCAGCGGAGATACGTAGACAGCATAAACCTTATTTTCCAAAATTCCTTTTTCAGATGAGTCAACAAGCTCATTTAAGATAGAAAGAAATCCAGTCAGTGTCTTTGTTGCTCCTGTGGGCGCTGAAACCAAGATATTTTCTCTGCTGTGAATCGGCATGACACCGTAAAGCTGCGGAACTGAGAATTCCTTGAACTGCGAAAAGAACCATTTCTTGACTATAGGATTAAGTATCTGAATCAGCTCCTCTGGCTTGTTCGGCTTTTCAAGAAATGATATTTTTTGCATAACACTGACGAGGGCAGAAACATTTATAAACCTTATGAGCAAATGTCCAGTGCATGAAAACGCTTAAAGAGGTGGATTTGAGAGGGAAGAGAGTTCTGATACGTGCTAATCTTGACATTCCAATAAAGGATGATGGTTCTATAGAAGATGACCGGAGATTAAAGGATAATATCCAAACAATAAGCTATGCACTTAAAAACGGCGCAAAGCAGGTGATAATCATCGGGCATCTGGACAGGCCAGATGGGAAAGTTGTTGAGAAATTGAGGATGAATGTTGTTGCAAAAAGGCTTGAACAGCTTCTTGGGCAGAAGATAAAAAAACTTGATGACTGCGTTGACATAAAAATTCCTGATGATAAAATCATTCTTCTTGAAAACTTGAGATTTCACGCAGAAGAAGAGGCAAATGACGAGAAATTTGCAAAGAAGCTTGCAGGCTTTGCAGACATTTATGTAAATGAGTGTTTCTCAGCATCGCACAGGGCCCATGCTTCGATTGTCGGGGTAACAAAATTCATTCCGTCCTACGCCGGCTTCGAGCTTGAAAAAGAAATCAAGATGCTGCACATAGACAGTGCAGAGCATCCGATTGTCGCGATAATGGGCGGAGCGAAGGTTTCAACAAAGATTGATTTGATACAGAACATGCTCAAGAAGGTTGATGCACTGCTTCTCGGCGGGGCAATGATTTTCACATTCTTCAAGGCAATGGGACTGAATATTGGGAAAAGCAAGGTTGAGGATGACAAGGTCGCAGAGGCAAAAGAACTTCTTGAAATCTCAAACAAGAAAATAATCCTGCCTGTTGACGTCAGGGTTGCGAGCAAGGTTGAAAAAGGCGCTGAAGTGAGGAATGTCCCGATTGACAAGATTGGGGCCAATGACATCGGCATTGACATTGGCGAAGAAACAATTGAGATTTACAAGGAAATCCTTAACAAGGCAAAGACAGCTGTCTGGAACGGCCCTCTGGGTATTTTCGAGATAGAAGAATTTGCAAAGGGAACAGTTGAAATTGCAGAGCATCTTGCACAGCTGAAGGCAACAACAATTGTAGGCGGCGGGGACACTGCTGCTGCTCTGGATGAATTGAAGCTTGCAGAAAAAATGAACCATGTCAGCACAGGCGGAGGCGCCTCACTAGAATTTCTTGAAGGAAAAGTGCTTCCTGGAATCAAAGCGCTGGACTGACTCTCTTCTAAGAAAATCTCCGCGGTCCAATAAGTTCTTTATTGCAACCTTCCCAACAGAAAACTCGCCGTAGCCGAGATTCTCGTCTTTCTCATTCTGCACAAGGACAAGCCCTTCATTTACATTGTTTTTCACAATCCCCTGCCTGAAAACATCCCTGCCGCACAAAAAAAGCCATTCTGCCTTAGCATTCACAAAAACTTTTTTGTCAGAAAGCATTGAAATGTTGTCGAGCAGGGCAATGCTTGGCTTAAACTTATTCTCATTTATTTCGCCGAGAAATGTCCCGAATGCAAACGGCTCGTCCCTTATCCTGTTCTTTAATTCAATCAGCTCCCTGTCTGCAAGAAAAAACCTGCTTCTTATCTCTGTGATTTCGCCTACTTTTTTGTCTGTGAATTTTTTTATGAAGTCTTCTATCATTTTAGTAGTATTTCCTGAACGCGAGCGCAAGCCCGATGAAAAACAGGATTATGCCGAGCGTGAATTTTAGGAACTTGAGCAGAAAATCGCTCATCAGTATTATGCCGATAACTACAAATGCTATGCCAAATATGAAAGACAGGATATTTTTTCCAGCCCTCATATTGTCACCTTAGCATCATAATTCAGATTTTTCAGATTTTTCTCTATTTTATCCTTTGTCTCTTCCAGCTCAAGCTTTTCAAGCTGCTGATTAAGCTTCTTTATTTTTTCGGTTGTTTTCGCCTGCTTGTCCTTTGTGTGGTCAAGCTTATAGTGCAGCTCGCTCAAGTCATTCATCGAGGAATTCTGCTTTATCAGCCTGTTCATATCGCTTTTCTTCAGCTCAAGGTCATTATGCTTTATCACGAAATCAACAAGATACTCTTTTGTGATTTCATTTATTCTTACAACCATTTTCTCTTTTTTCTTTTCCTCTATCTCAAGCTGATTTGTCTCAAGCGCCTCTTTTGTCCTCTTAAGGATTTCAAGTATCTTAAGCTCTGAATCGCTGAGAAGCGCAGAAACAGGGTCTTCGAGATATTTTGCTATCAATCCCTCATCGCCAAGCTTTGAAACCTTCTTCAATGCCTTGTCTACCTGCATGAAAGTATCAAGGAACTGCGACTTCAGGATTTTTAATTCATCTTCAAAATTCTTCAGCTTTTCATTAAGCTCCTGAAGCTCGAGATAGGCTGAATTCTTTTTCAGCCTTATGATTTTAAGCTCATAGTCAGCCTTCGCCACCTTCAGCTCCTCATAATTGTTTTCCTCTTCCTCTATGGATGAAATCAACTCCTCCCTTTTCTGTATCAGCCCGTTCAGTTCTTTTATTTTTGTTTTTGTTTCATTTATTACAGTCATTTTCTCCTGGTTCAGAAGATCTGACACTTTCTTAACGCTGCTGTCAATCTCCTTTATGCATTTCGCTATGTCTGCTGCCTGGTCGCCAAAAAAGTTGGCGGTTATCTGGAATGCGCGAAATGAACCCTTTGCAAATTCGATTGCCTCTTTCCTGTAATTTTCTATGTATGACTTTGTTTCATTCAGCGACATTTTCGCAGGCAATATTCTGGAAAGAAAGTCATTCACCTTTTTCATGTAAGCCAGCCTGTTGCCCTCCATGAACTGCTTTTCCTTCAGCGTTATGCCTTCGTTCATCAGCTTTGCGTTTTCAAGCTCCTTGACTGCATTTTTTGTCTGCTCTATCGCATCCCTGATTTCAGAAAACTCTTGGCCGATGTCATGCGCCACATCCTTCATGATGTCCAGTGTCTTGTTTTCAAACCACTCTGCAAGCTCTGAAGAATTTATGCTGGATTTTCCAGCCGGCTTCTCCTCTCTCTTAAACAGTCTCTTTAAAAAACTCATAATTCGCTATTTGCAGGACTGATTAATAAATGTTTTGATAGTCAGGCAAGCTCTTTCAGGAACTCTCTTAGATTCTCCTTGGAAAGAAATGAAACAATTTCCTGCTTTTTTGATTTGTAAACGCGCAGTTTTCTGTTTTCGTCTTCATAGCAGCAGTACGCAAGCCTGTCGTTTTGCTGAACCAACTCAATGACCCTGCTGACTACAGTGCATGTTTTGCTTGATCCCTTTATATTTTTTTGAATGTAGCTTGAAACAACTCTTTCAAGCGTCGGGTCAGGCGTGTCAGGTGCCGCATCATTAATCTGGCTTTTGGCTCTATTAAAAAACACTGTTCTTGGATAGAGGTTTGCATTTTTCCTGACCCACATAAAGATTTTGCCAAGGTTAAACTGCTCTCCGTCTTTGCTTCCAATAATAGGTAGTCTTCTGAAGTCAGAGTATATTGCGCTTCCCTTGAAGTCAGAATATATTGTGCTTCCAAACTTGCCGAGCAGGTTAATGTAGTCTACCCGACTTATTTTTTTAACTTTTTTCTCCATCAGTGACAAGATTTCTCTCATCCCTACAACGTACTTGTTGGTTTTTACCGGGTCGAACTGTACCCCTTTGCTCTCAAGCCATGCCTTGGTTTCAAAATAATTAATTTTTGTTCCGAATTTTTCAAGCAGATTATCAAGCTCCTTCTGCAGTGGAGGCAGGTACGGAAGCCTGATATTGTATTCCTTCTGAACCTCCTCGTCGATTGATTTTGTCTTCTTCATGAATTGCTGTGAAATGGAAGATTTTATATAGTTTTTTGTTTTATTTTTCAATATGAAAAGAAACAAAAGCGAGGAAAAAGAAATTGCGCTTGAACGAATCAAGATTCTTTTTGAAGAGGCGCGCAGGTCAGAGAAATATGCTGACAGGTATGTTGAGCTTGCAAGAAAAATAGCAATGAAGCTGAAAGTGAAGATGCCTTCTGAGCTGAAAAGAAGGTTCTGCAGGCACTGCAATTCTTATCTGAGGCCAGGAAAAAACAGCAGAATCAGGGCAAGCAGGGGCAAGCTTATTTCTTACTGCTTCAAATGTAAGAAATACAGCAGGTTTGTATATCATAAAAACCGCCTTTAGCGGATTTTTAGGATGCCAGAAACGAGCTTGCATCAGTATTGGTTTTAGGCTCGTTTCAGACATAAAAAGTAATTTTTACTATTATATAGTACTTAAAAACAAAAGATTTATATATGAGTTTATAATAGCTTCCTCAAGGGGTTTTAACAATGAATGACTTTGACAGGCTAAATGCAATATTGAAGAATTCTTTTGCAGCCATAAAACTGGATATGGATGAGCTGAAGGAATTCAGGACCCAGCAGATGAAAGGGGCCTATGAGCTCAAGCAGGAATTTGACAGGGTCAAGGAAGACTATGTTGCAAAAGACAGGCTTAATCTTTTGAAGATAAAAATAGGCGAGATAAATGACAGCCTGAAGAAGATATGGGACATTGAGGAGAACCTAAAAAAGCTTGATGCAAAAACAGTTCCAAAATCACTTTTCGACCAGAAAATGCAGGAGCTGAACCTTGATGTAAACAAGAAGATTTCTGACGCTAAAACAGCAATCAACCAGCTTAGAGAGGAATCAAAGCAGTTGGTTTCAAAAACACAGGTAAAGGATCTTATCAGCGACATAAACAGCGAATTCAACATTGTCCACAAGGAGCTTGCTGATGTCAAAAGCAGGAAAGAAATGCTCAGCGTGAATGAAGTGAAGAGGAAGAATGAGGAGCTGAACAAGAAGTTGGACCTTCTTGCAAGGGAGATTGTTGACACCAACAAAAAGCTTTCAGTGATGATTAAAAAGGACCAGGTCGAGGACCTTGTCAAGCAGATAAACCTTGAGCTCGACGACATAAAGACAGAGCTGAATGAAATTCATAAAGTCAAGAAATATGTGAGTTTTGTCGAATCTGACATGGTTAAGCATAAGGACCTGAGAAAATCAACAAAAGAGCTGGAAGATGACGTGCTTGACTTGAGGGACGAGCTGAGCGAATTGAAAAGAGAGACAAAGCATGACATTGAAAATAAGCTTAAGGTTGAGAAGGCAATTGTTGAGAAAGCAATTGTAAAAGAGAGCAAAAAGGCGGAGTTCAAGCCGACAAAGCTAAAAGTCGATAAAGAGGCAAAGCCCTACAGGAAAACCATGATTTTCGGGAACATCCTGATTGGCGTTGCATTTGCTTTGCTTGTATTTGCGATTATTGCATTCTTTGCAGTTGAGCCAAACTGGGCTAACTTACTTTCATTTGTTTCAATAATCTCTTTCGTAGTTGGTATCCTATT
>CAIMOB010000018.1 GCA_903842985.1 uncultured archaeon | reverse complement strand
CTTTCAAAGTTTCCTGATATGCTTGCAAACAAATGGAGGATGAAGGCATCCAACCAGATGGTTCTCTGCATTTTTTATATTGTCACATATATGAGGCACACTTCAAACATTGAAAGAGCAGTAGAGTTCGCATCTGAGCATCTTTCACCACCGCTCTCGCTTGACCTAAAAAAGGTTTTGTGGGACGTTGAGACTGAAAAATATGAGAATGTTAAGGAATCACTTGAATCCTATCTTGAGACATGGAAAAAATGGAACATGGAATTCATAGAGTCATTCCATCTGATCGAATCTTCGCTTTATGAAGGAAATGAAGAAAGAAGAATTTCAATACTGGAAAAATCACTTACAGTGATGTTGGAAGAGACTTACGAAAAAATGCTCCATTACGCACAGAACCTCAAGGCTCCAATTACTACGCTGCACATGCTTGGGATAATCCTGCCGATACTCGGCCTTGTAATCCTGCCGCTTGTTGTCAGTTTTATGGAGGGTGTTGCATGGTACCATCTCGCAATGCTTTACAACATTGTGCTGCCTGTATGCGTATACTACCTGTCAACAAACATACTCTCAAAAAGGCCAACAGGCTATGGACAGGCAGACATAAGCGAGGCGAATCCAGAGCTTAAAAAATACAAGAAAGTGCGGTTTAAGATTTTTGGGGCTCAAATAAGCTTCACTCCGCTGGTAGTCAGCCTTATTGTTGCAGGTGCACTCTTTTTTCTTGCAATCTCTCCGCTTGTCATTCATAAGGTTGTCGCCAATGATAAATGGGACATAGCAATCACTTCGGAAATGCCTTTTGTAAAGGTAATTAATGAAAATACGCTGCCTGCAGAAATGAAGAACGTAAAATTAAGGCTTCTTGAATACAGGGAATCAAAAAAGAATGCAGGACAGATCATAGGGCCATACGGTCTTGGCGCCGCAATCCTTAGCTTGGCACTGCCTCTCGCCCTTGGCTTGGGCATTGGCATTTATTATAAAATAAGGTCAAAGTCAGTCATGGAGATTAGGGAAAATATCAGGAAACTTGAGCAGGAATTTGCTTCTGCGCTTTTCCAGCTTGGAAACAGGCTGGCAGACGGATTGCCGGCGGAGATTGCTTTTGAAAGAGTAATGAAGGTTACAGAGGGAACAGCTTCAGGCAAATTTTTCACTACAGTAATTATGAACATAAGAAGACTGGGTCTTGGCGTAGAGCAGGCGATATTTGACCCGAAAGTCGGCGCAATCCTTGAATATCCTTCCCATCTGATTGACAGCTCCATGAAAGTTCTTGTTGAAAGCTCAAAACGAGGACCCATGGTGGCATCCCAGGCGGTAATCAATGTTTCAAATTATGTAAAGGAGATACACAAGGTTGACGAGCGCCTAAAGGACTTGATGGCAGATGTAATTTCTGATATGAAATCACAGATAAGTTTTCTTACTCCCACAATCTCGGCAATTGTCATAGGAATAACATCAATGATAACAACAATAATCGGAAAGCTTGGCGACCAGCTGGCAAATATACAATCAGGCTCCGGAGGAGCCGCGGCAGCAGGAGGGGCAGGCGCCGGCTTGATGGACATATTCGGAGACGGTATTCCAACATTTTATTTCCAGCTGATTGTCGGAGTTTATGTTGTGCAGATAGTTTACATTTTGACAATAATGGCAAACAGCGTAGAGAACGGCGTTGACAAATTGAATGAGGAATACATGATTGGCCAGAATGTCACAAGATCAACAATAATGTATGTAGTTATTTCTCTGATGGTAATGATATTATTTAATTTGGTTGCAGGAAGCATTCTACAGACCAACACAGGCTGAAAAATATTTGCAGAAAAAATAAAAAAGTGAGGCGAGGGGGATTTGAACCCCCG
>CAIMOB010000017.1 GCA_903842985.1 uncultured archaeon | reverse complement strand
CTCGACAGCTTTTGCAGCTGCCTTGCTGTCTGGCATGTTTGAATGCGTTTCAACAAAAATTGCAGAAATCGGCTGTTTTTTCTCAAGCAGAAGCGCGCCTGTAACCCCTACAACTATCCCTTCATTGAGCTTTTCTATCTTTGCCTTCTTGAACTTTTCCTCGCATATTTTGTTGTTTGTAAAGTAAAATGACTCTGTCTCCTTACTAGTATCCTGCGAGACAACGCCTTCAAAACTAAGGATTTCCTTTGCGCCAAGCTCCTCTGCAAGCTTCAGTATCTGCTGAGTAAGCTGCCATTCGATTCCTGCAGAGCTTGTTATCACATGAAGAAGTATGATGTTGTTTTTCTTGTCGTAGCTTATTCCAATTGGCTCAACAACCTTGCCTTCGTGCACAGCAATAAGCGGCGTTGTTTCCTCAACCCTTATGCTCCCAATCTGCTCTGTGTTGAGATGCTCAATCAGGAACTCTGTCACAATGTTGCCCACAAGCCCGAATCCCGGGAAACCGACTATTATTGTGGGATTTTTTGGTTTTTTAGATAGTGAAAGCTGCATCAATAATATTTTTAAGTGCATAGTATATAAATGTTTTTTGTTACTTTTAAATGATAAAAACAGAAAGATTTAAATAGTGGTTTTTTCTTTTTATGACAAATGCCAGATCCAACCATTTATACCAAAGCGAAAGTTCTTGCAGGGGTACTGACTGCTGCAAACTCATTTTTATCCAAGGATGATTATTCTGCGCTGAGAAAAGATAATCTGGTTTTTACAATCAGCTCTTACAACGCATTAACTTCGATAAATGTTTTAAGGAGCGTTGAGCCGGGGCGTTCTGCTAATTTTGCGGATTTTTACAAAAATGTGTATCTTGATGAGCTTCTTAAAAACAATGAAATCAAAGAACAAGACTGCCAGAAAGCAGGGGAAATTGTTGACATACTTGTTGAGATAGACAAACTGAAAATCCTGGGAAATCCGCTGAAAAAAGGCGCAGAAGAAGCGTACCTCCCTCATCTGATTCCATTCACAGAGAAGATTGTTGAACTGCTTCCAAAAGAGCCATACCCATTTAAGTCGAAAGACGGGTACACAACCAAAGATGCTGTTGTAATTAACATGCTTGCAATGTATGATGCAGTTGCAGGCCTGGCTGAGTTTTTCAAACACTCAACAATGCTTGGAATTAATGGCAAGAAAATTGCAAGAAGATATGAAGATTTCCTATGGATGAATTTTTACAGCAATAAAGTAAGGATTGCTGACAAAAAGAACATGGCAGAGACCATTGCAGTCATTTGCCTGAGAAGCTCACCTGAAAACCCAGGGCTCAGTTTTGACAAGGAACTGCTTGAGCAGGATGACAAAAAGGAAGTCGAAATATTCAAAGGGTTAAGGACAATGTTCATGAGAGAAAGAGGCATGAAAGAGGAAGAAATAAAGCGGGTTCTGCCGATTGAAGTTAATAGTTGGAAAAGGCTTGAAAAAGGAATGCTAGGTTATTCATTCTTAGACAGAATATTTAAAAGAAGCGACGTTAAGTTGGCAGAAAATGTGCGCGACAGATCATACAGGAATTTATGCATTGAAAACGAAAAAATGAATGAAAAAAACAAAGACAGCGAATCAGGGTCATCGCGGAGTTATGGATTTGAAAGCTTGAAAGAAAGGCAAGAAAAAGAAATTAAGGGATTTATGGAAACTTCAGAAAGAGTTATAATGAATGTAGAAAAAATTATAGAAATGATAAAAAACAAATAATCTCCTTAAAAAATAATTTAAAATTACT
>CAIMOB010000016.1 GCA_903842985.1 uncultured archaeon | reverse complement strand
TGAAAAAAGGCGACGAAGTGATAATAAACCACAATTTGACTTGTGCGATACGCGGATTCTATCTTGCGAGCTCGCCGTTAATAGGATTATTCATTTCTCAGAAGAATAAGGAGAAGAAGTGATTATTTCTTTTCAGCATTGCTCAGAATCATATATGTCAGTATCACCGAATTCAGAGGTGCTTTTGAAACTGGAACTGCCTCTGCTAATTGCCCCGACGTAGGATTTCTTACTGTTTCAAATTTGTATTGATTGGGAACCATCCCCATCATTTCTCTGAAATAATCTCTGGCTTCAGAAGCATCACTAAAACACCCTTTTGGGCAGCTCGTCATACATCTTCTCAAGAATTCTTGGTATTTTCCTGGAGCTCGTTTTAGTGCCTCTTCTAATCTTGCCTCATGGTATTCAGGAGTTATGCTATCAAGAGTTCTTTCATCATCTTTCAAACTGACTCCGATTGTTTTGTAAAATCTTTTCAAGTCCTCATTGGTCGTGAATAAATCTCCAGCTATTTTTTCCTCATCCCCCGGCTTGCCGAGCCATATTTTAATCTCTTTTCCAGAATCATCCTTAACAATTCTGTATCTAAATGCATCCTGGCCCGTGAGCGCATGATACATAGTAGAGCCAAAAGAATAAACCTCTGTTCTTTGGGTAGCTTTAGAAAGCTTTCCGCCCACTAGAGAGTTCAGTAAGTCTATGTAGGTATGTTGTGTCCCGCCTCTTGTTGGCATAAGGAGTTCTCGAACATCCGAAATTCTTGCAGAATTCTGAAAATCAGTTAGCTTTAGTCTGACATTCCCGCCAATAAGCACATTAGCAGGCTTCAGGTCTCTATGCAATACACGTCTTTCAATATTAAGATAATTAATCGCGTCTAAAAACTGCCCAAAAATTTGGTTTATGCTTATGTCGTCCCTTATTGGCCCGCCCTGTTCTATGATTTTTTCCAAGTCCAGACCTTGTGCATCTTCTTCAATAACCAGTTTTCTCCCATCCCTTGCTTGAAAAAAATCTCTGATCTTGATTATGTTCGGATGTTCAAGGCTTGTAAGGATATTTCTTTCTTGTTCCTCAAGGTCTTTTTTTGAACGGTTAATCATTGTGCATACTGATAATTCATTCGCTTCTTTTTTTGGTATCTTTAGCATGGCCCGGTCTTCGTGATATGGGGGATTTCCCGTTTTATACGCCGACCAGACATCTCTTGTGCATCCTTCATTTACCTTGCCTCCAAGCTGCCAGCCCCGTTCATCAAGAACCTGCAAAATTGTTCCCTGAATAGATAGCATATCCGAAGCACTTCGGCGTGGAAACATAAGCAGCGCCTCAGGATTTTCAAATAAAGATTGATGGTCTATAAGTATGCTCTCATCTCCATTCGCAACATCCCATACGAGCCTAGTATTCATTTTTAGTCTCCCCCAACTCAAGCACGTCTATTCCCAGCTGGACAATAGTCCCCGGTTTGAGGTGCTGCTCAAGCATTCGTGGAATAACAATTATAACACATCATTCCAGTTTACAATTCTGAGTAAGTTCCCCATATCCCTGAGAATACCGTGCTTCGCTCGCAATGA
>CAIMOB010000015.1 GCA_903842985.1 uncultured archaeon | reverse complement strand
GAAAAAAGAGATTCTTGCAATGCACAACGGAATGGTTGAGAAATACAAAAAGATTATTGAGCGTCAGTAAAACTCAACTTCGCCATCCATATAAATCCCTTTGTGAAGCACTACCGGACGCCAGTCGTCTATTACAAGCGTTGCATCAAGCCATCCTGCAAGCTTTTCTGGGTTGCCGATTGTGGCGGACAAAGCAATTATCTGGACATTCTTCAGCATCTGCTTCAGAATTGTCAGCAGAATTTCCAATGTTGGGCCTCTGCCTGGGTCATTCAACAGATGCACTTCGTCAGCAACAACTGTCTTTATTTCATCTAGCCATGGCGCCTTATGCCTGATTAATGAATCAAATTTTTCAGATGTCGTGATAATCAAATCATAGTTATGCAGGTAAGGGTCAGCAGAATCCAAGTCTCCGATTGACATCGCTATTTTTATCAGATGCTCATATCTTCTTTTAAATTCCTTGAATTTTTCGCTTGCAAGCGCCTTGAGCGGAACAATGTAAATTGCCTTGCCTTTTCCTTCAAGAATTGATTTCAATGATGCAAGCTCTGCAATCAATGTCTTGCCTGATGCAGTCGGCGTGCAGACAAGCAGGCTTTTGCCTTCCAGAAGCCCTGCATTGACTGATTTTTCCTGGCTCGGCCTTAATTCTACAATGTTCTCCTTCTCAAGCACAGAATACAATTCCGAAGGAATCTTAGATTTTATTTCTGAAAGCTCCATGAAAATCCTCTGTTTTCAGCGATTTAAATTAGTTTCGGTTTTTGGAAAAGTATATAAATTTCAGTTGCCTAATTAAAATCAAGGGTGATTCTTTACCAATGCAATTTGAAAATCTGGAAGAAATAGCAAAGCAGACAAGGATCGAGATAATTGAAATGATTAAAGAAGCTGCTTCTGGCCATCCGGGCGGCTCTTTGTCCTGCGTTGAAATACTTGTTTATCTGTATTCGCATAAAATGAAGGAAAATGACTGCTTTCACCTGTCAAAAGGCCATGCAGCGCCAACTCTTTATTCAATGCTTGCAAGGAAAGGATATTTCACAAAGGAAAACCTGAAGTACTTTAGAAAACTTGAAGTTCCCGAAGGCTTTGTCAAGCTCGAAGGGCATCCCTCATATGAAAAGACGCCTGGCGTAATCGGCTCCAGCGGCTCGCTTGGGCAGGGATTAAGCTATGCAGTTGGCTTGGCATTGGCAAACAAGCTTGATGACAATGACAACAAAGTATTTTTTCTAATGGGGGACGGCGAGTCGCAGGAAGGCATGGTAAAGGAAGCAATGGAGTCTGCTGTGCACTTTTACAGGCAGGGCAGGCTAAGAAACTTGATTGGATTTATCGATTGCAACAAGCTCCAGCTTGACGGTTCTGTAAAAGACATAATGGGTGTTGCGCCTTTGGCATCGAAATGGCGGGAATATGGCTGGCATGTGCAGGAGATTGACGGCCACATGTTTGAAGAAATAGATTGCGCTGTTTCAAACGCTGAAAAACAGGATGCGCCTGCGATTATAGTTGCAAATACAGTGAAAGGTAAGGGTGTGCCGTTCATGGAAAAAGACTACAGGTTCCACGGCGCTGCAACAAAAGAGCAATGCGACCTGGCTCTGCTTTACTTTAATGACCCAACAATTCAATTCATCAAGCTTGAAATGGATGGCAAAAAATTCTGCTGCAAGATTTGTGACGGCGGAAATATCCTCCGAAGATTTGAAGCTGCTGAAGACCTTGAGGCAATGATTGCAAATTTAAAGAACAAAAATTTCAGACTGGTAAACATTGACTTTAAAGACGATGTCTACAAGAAGATTTCAGAAAACTTCAAACAATAATGCTCTTTCCCTTCATCTCCTTCGGCTGTTTTATTCCCATCAGCTTCAGAATTGTGGGAGCGACGTCGTAAAGAGCGCATTTATTCCTTAATTTGTATTTCTTATCATCAACGACAATGAAATGAACAGGGTTTGTCGTATGCGTTGTGCAGACTTCTCCGCTGTCGTAAAGCATCTTCTCTGCATTGCCATGGTCAGCTGTTATGATGCAGATGTATCCTTTCTTCCTTGCTGCCTCAACAATCTGCCCAAGGAGCTTGTCAACGTGCTTAAGCGCAGAAACAACTGCCTTGAAAACTCCTGTGTGCCCGACCATGTCAGGATTCGCGTAATTTATGACAATGAAATCGTATTTTTCTGAGTTTATTCTTTTCAGCAAATTGCTTGTGACTTCGTATGCGCTCATCTCAGGCTTTAAGTCATAGGTCGCGACCTTCGGGCTGTGAATCAGCAGCCTGTCCTCACCTTTCTTCGGTGGCTCTATTCCGCCGTTGAAGAAATAAGTAACGTGGGCGTATTTCTCTGTCTCTGCTGTGTGGAACTGCTTCAGGCCTGCTTTCGAAATCACGTCTGCAATCACATTCTTCGGATGGATTGGCGGGAACGCCACAGGCATTTTCAGGTCGTGGCTGTATTCGCACATTCCGACAAGGTCTACATTGACTTGCTTTCTCTTGAAATGGTCAAATTTCTTCAATTCAAAAGCCATCGATATCTGCCTTGCCCTGTCAGAGCGGATGTTGAAGAAAACAATCGAATCGCCGTCCTTGACGCCGTTGAAATCTCCGATTACTTTTGGAAGTATGAATTCATCTGTGATTTTCTGCTTATAGGAATTAGTTATTACCTCTTCTGCGCTCTTTGACCTTGGCGTGTTTATCGCAAGCAGCGCATTGTATGCTCTCTCTGTCCTCTGCCATCTTCTGTCCCTGTCCATTGCATAGTATCTTCCGATGACTGTGGCGATTTTACCGACGCCTAACTTTTTCATTTCAGCTTCAGTCTGCTTTAGGTATTTTATCCCAGACGTTGTCGGCGTATCTCTTCCGTCTGTAAACATATGAACATAAACGTTCTTGAAATTCCTTTTCTTGCACAGCTCGAGCATTGCAAACAAAAACCTGATGTGCGAATGGACGCAGCCGTCAGACGCAAGCCCCATGATGTGCAGCGCCTTTCCTTTCTTACTTGCGCGTTCAATTGCATTTACAAGCGCTTTGTTCTTGAAGAATGATTTGTCTTTTATGGAGTCAAGCACATCAACCAGCTCTTCCTTCATCAATCTTCCTGCACCAAGGTGCATGTGCCCAACTTCAGAATTCCCCATTATCCCTTTCAGGAGCCCGACGCATTCGCCAGACGCGCACAGCTCTGTGTAAGGATAATTTTTCTTGTAATCGAGAAAGTTCTTTGGTTTTGCAGCAATCACTGCATTCCCATATACCTTTTTGGATGCGCCCCAGCCATCCAGAATAACCAGCATAACCCTCTTTTTCGCCTTCATAGTAGAAGTAAGATTTTTGGGGTTTAAAAAGTTAACCATAAAATTTATATATCTTAGTGGCTTCTGCTTTTTCATGCTTCACGGATTGAATATAGAGTTGCAAAAAGACATCACCCGCACAGTGAAATCGCTTGGCATGTGGGGGGAAGGAAGAAGAGAAGACATAATTAAGTCAGCGAAGAAAAAAGACAAAACTCCCCAGGAATATCTTATTGAAGCGCTTGAGAAAAAAGCAGGGAGATATACAGGACATTTCTTGGTTTTTGATGTTCCAGTTTTAAGATTTCCATATGGTGAACGTCTTTCAACCAAAGAAAAATTTATTAGAATTTTGGGTCTCCCATTCAGCGAATATAAGGAATTTTTTCAGAATTCATTAACAAGTGAACAGAGATTTGTCCCATTCTTCAAACTTCCTTTTATAAATTATGAAGAGGCGACATTGGATCTGGAAGAGCCAGGGCAGATGCGAGGAATAATGCATAACGACTTTTCTACGTATCGCCCGCACATCCATTACAAAGAAAACATGGCTGTTGCGAATGTTATCAGACCTGGTTTGGTCGGAAAACTCATAAACTAGGATTCGATTTCTGGTTGCATTTCAAATAAATCCTTTTCTTCTTCTCTTCAATATCCACTTCGTTTAGGTCATTGATGACCAAGTCATTTCCGCCAAGGAGGAATTTGATTGAGCAGTTGTAAATCTTCACGTTCTTTATGTCTGGGTATTCAAGAACCTCTTCAGGCGCTTTGCCTGATTTGTGAGGGTCGTTTATGTTGAACAGAGCTATCAAAGCGCCGAATGTATCATTCTTCTTGTCCTTTTTCCTGCTTATTATTACGCTTTTGTATTTGTAAACTGTCATTATAACCCCTGTTTTGTGTGAATATCCGCCAGTTTAAAAAGGTTACG